>LJUD01000044.1 GCA_001304035.1 bacterium SM23_31
AGCGCATCCAAGATTCGCCTTCAACGATCAGCGTTATAACTGAAGAAGATATATTGGAATCCGGCGCAATAAGTATTCCGGATTTGCTCAAATATATTCCCGGAATAGACGTTATGGAAATCACTTCGTCGCACTGGGAAGTCAATGCGCGCGGGCTCAATCAACTACGTTCCAATAAGATGTTAGTTCTGATTGACGGTCGCTCTGTCTACTTCGATTATTTCGGCGGGGTAATCTGGGATTCTCTTCCCGTGCAGTTGGATGATATAAAGAGAATTGAAATAATTAGAGGCCCGGTCTCTGCATTATACGGTGCTAATGCATTTAGCGGAATCGTTAATATTATTACAAAATCACCCAGGGAGTCCGAGGGAACTCAATTTTCAGTCAACGGCGGGAATTTAGGCAACAGGCGCTCTACAATTATTTATGGAGGAAGAAACGGGAAATTCGGATACAAATTTTCAGGACATCTGAGAAATGTTGACAGTTGGAGAAGCAGCGATATTAATTCTGAAAAAAGAGGGAGCGGAACTGTAAAACTTGATTACCTCGTAAATGCAAAATCGTCATTATCATTCGATGCAGGTGTCGAAGGCGGTACTATTGAACAGATTATCTTGTCTTCCATACTAAAATTTGAAGGATCTACAAACTATATGAAACTTAATTACAACTATCTGGATACAAAGTTCCAGGCTTTTTGGAATCATGGTCGTGTAGAATCGCCTTCATATGTCAATTATGGAGCCAATGTGTATCAAAAGTATAATACGCTTGACGGCGAATTACAGCACACTTTTAATACCGGCTCAAAAAATACTATTACTCTTCTTGCGAATTACCGGTTCAACACTATTGAATCCAACAGCAATGACAAAAAACACAATCAGCATTTGGTTGCCGGAATTTTTCAGGATGAGTTTAGACCTGCCGACAACCTTACATTGCTCCTTGGTGCACGGGCAGACCATCATCCCCTGATCGATTACAACCTCAGTCCGAGAGGGAGTGTGATATTTGAACCCAAGGCAAATCACACCTTCCGGTTATCCGCTGGAAGGGCATTCAGAAATCCCAGTTTTTCAGATTCGTATACATTTGTACCGCTGCAGCCGGTTCCGTTGCCCTCACCACCCCTGCCGCCGGGTTCACAGACCGAAATCACCGTACTTGGTAATGAAAATCTGAATCCGGAAAAAATTCAAACGTATGAACTCGGATACCAGACACTTCTTAAAGGAAAAGCAAGAATAAAAATAGATTTATTTTACAATAAAATTACCGATTTTATCGGAACGGGAGATTATTTTCCAATATCCTTCGTTACAAATCCTATTACCCAGGATATAATATTAGATCCGGCTACCGGCTTGCCTATTCCATCTGTGGTAACCCAGTCATTTGTAAACACAGGAGATGCTGAGGCTCACGGTGGTGAAATTGAAATTGACCTGCTGGTAAATACCTTGATGAGAGTGAGGGGTAACTATTCGTATCTAAAAATGAGAAACCGCTACACCCTAAACCAATACCAGGCGCCCCCGAAAAACAAGCTAAATATTATTTGTGATCTTACATTCAAAAACGGGCTTTCCTTAAATGCATTGGGACATTTTGTCGACAGGGCTCGGTGGGATATTGATACAGACAATAATAATATCCCTGAGAAACATACTACAAAAGCCTATGCAACGTTCGATACCCGGTTAGCCTATGCGATACCGAATACTAATCTCAACCTGGTATTGAGCAGTCAAAATGTGTTCAATAATCAACACAAGGAGTATCCTATTGGAGAGACTATTGGCAGAAGGATCAGTTTCCGCTTAGATTATAGGCTAAAATGATACTTTTGATGATAAAATCTCTTGTTTGTAACCATTGGAAACTAACTTGAATACATTTATGAAGACTAAGTTTATATTATATATATTCACATTTATATCTTTTCTCCTGATTTCACTATACTTAAGTTATCTGCCGAGCTATGCCCGGCAAGAAAAATCCGAAGCCGATGTTACGATATTAGTCTTAATGACCGGAAATTGGGAAGAATTCCGGGAAATACTCTATGGTTTCGAAAACGTATTGCAGGATTCGGGAATTGAATACAATATTATTTTGAAAGATAGTATAAATGATGAAATATCCGATGAAGACTTATTAAATGAAATCAACCGGGATAATCCTGACCTGATTTTCAGTATCGGTTCACGAACGCACTCCATCATACACTACATTAAGGATATTCCTGTTGTATTTTCAACCTATCTCAAGCCGAACGTTAATAATTCAGAAGTTCAAGGAACAGAATATGATAATATAACAGGTGTAACATTTTTTGTACCGGTAATTGAACAATTTACCATTTATAAAGAAATTATCCCGAGATTGCGGACGATCGGCGTCATTCATAATTCCGATCAGAATAAGGATCTTATTACGGAAGCACAGCAAGCCGCAAAATTATTAAATATTCAGCTTTTTGAGGGTGAACCTCGAACATTAAATAATCTAATTAGAGTTGTTGACGCTTTCTGGATTATTGTCGAAAATACAAGCACAAGCCACGAGTCAAATAAAAGAATAATAAGGGAGGGGACTTTGAATTATATTCCTGTTATGGCTCCTGATAAAAAATTTGTAAGTGCAGGAGCACCATTTGCAATATGTGCAGATTTTCCCGACATTGGAAGGCAGTCGGGGGATATGGCGGTTAAAATTTTACAAGGGATTCATCCTTCGTTGATACCTATTGAAACTCCACAAAAATCAAATATATACATTAATGAAAAGACTATTGAGTCTATAGGGCTTGAAATTTCGGACAATATAATGAAAAATTTGATTATTATATCTAAAACGGGTAAATAAGACTATGAATAATAATAGGAAAATCTATTTTTTTAAAGGATTGGGAGGACAATCAACACTAATTATTTCGGCACTTATTACGGTTATATCGTTAATATTCAGTTTATTCTTTACAAACAGTCAAAAAAGTTCTGTCGAAAAAGAATTATTCAAGCGTGCAACTGCTCTTGCTGATAACCTGGCATATAACTCCCGGATAGGTGTTTTATTCGATGATAAGGATGAACTCACTGAATTAATCAACGGGGTCATAAATGAAGAGGAATTCATTTACGCTATTATTACCGATGATTCGGGGATAGTGATTGCACCCAATGACACATTATTACTCGATAAACCTATCGAATTCATTACATACAATGACGGGAATAACGAAAAGTTATATACGGATAAACCGGAATTTATCGAAATAAAGGGTAATACTATTGAAGTTGTAAGCCCGATAGAAATTGCAGCTGAAAGACCCAATACAAACGAGGACCTGCTTTTTAACAATGAAGTTCAAAATAAAACGAATACGCCTGTCGTTAATGTCAATGTAAAGCGATTGGGTTCAGTTCATTTAGGCGTTTCATTACACAATTTGAATAAAGAAATTGCCGCCAATCAGAAAAAGGCTTTTATCATTACGTTTGGTGTTGTACTGGCGGGAATATTGTTAACCGTTATTTCAACGAGATTTATTACAAGACCACTCAGAGAACTGATGAATGCCACACAAATTGTCGCACAGGGGAATCTTGATTACTCGGTTGATATAAAAAGAGACGATGAGATAGGTATTTTGGCGCAGTCGTTCAACCAGATGACAGGCGAACTGAAAAAATCACGAATAAAAATTGAAAACTGGAACAGGATTCTCGAATCACGGGTAATTGAGAGAACTAAAGCTTTAAGCAAGAAAAATCTGGAATTAAGAAGATACAGCGAGGAATTGCAGAAAGCGCTTGAAGAATTGAAAACGCTGGATAAATCGAAGGATGATTTTCTCGCGCTTGTTTCCCATGAACTGAGAACCCCGCTCTCATCGATCGTTGCATATACCGAAGTGCTTTTGGATGAAATGCCGGCAACTGAAGAAGAAGAGAAAAAGTACCTGGGAATTATCAAAAGTGAAAGCGACCGCCTTACGCGCCTCATCAACAACGTTCTTGATTTGTCAAAAATGGAAGCGGGAAGGATGCCCTTTAATTTTCTATCTGTCAAAATTGCCGAGTTAATCGATGCAAGTGTCGCAGGGTTAACAGGATTAGCAAATAAACATCAGCACACTATTGTAAATTATTTGAAAAATTCTCCGTTAGTTGTCAGCGTAGACCCGGATAAAATTATTCAGGTGCTGTCCAATATTATCAGCAATGCAATAAAATATACACACAATGGAGGAAATATTGCTATTTCCGGTGAAGTGAAAGATAATGTTGTTGAAATATCGATTGCCGACAATGGAATAGGTATTAAAAAGAAAGACCAGGACAAAGTGTTTGATAAATTTCAACAAATTGAAGATGTTGACCATCATTCTGAAGGAACAGGGCTCGGAATGCCGATTTCAAAACTTATTATAGAAAATCATCACGGAAAAATATGGTTAAAAAGCATATACGGTAAAGGTACGACTTTTAATTTCACCCTGCCTATTCAATAAGTTAAAAATCAAAAGTTAAGAGTTAAATGCCTATTAAATAAGTTAAACGCAGTACCCTTTTTTAGATGTTTAAAATATAGTAAAATAGTACGTGAATAAAATATCCGGAATACATATGTCTGAAAATATTTCGCAAGCGCTTGAAAATATTGAGCGGCTTCTTGGGGCTGAAAATGTAAAGGTTGACATCGAAACATTAAAGAATGAAACCGTAAATACTCTCGGTTTAGAAAGACAGGTATGCGGAATTGTCTATCCTGCAAATAAAAAAGAAGTACTGGAGATTGTGAAAATAGCAAATAAGTATATTATTCCCCTCTATCCCGTTAGTATGGGTAAAAATATCGGATATGGAGATAAAATTCCGGTTTTAGACGGGCAATTGATCGTAGATTTACACAGGATGAATACTATCAGGAGCTTTGACAGCATAAAGGGTAATGTCGTTGTGGAGCCGGGTGTTACTCAGAAGCAGTTATTTGAATTTTTAAGGACACATAAAGCGAAATTCTGGATGGATGCCACAGGAGCAGGGCTTGAATCCAGTATTATCGGTAATTCATTGGAAGGAGGCTTCGGACATACTCCTAAGGGTAATCGCAGGAATACCGTTTCAGACTTTGAAGTTGTACTTGGCAGCGGCTCTGTTTTACAAACCGGCACATTTCCGGGTTTAGGAGCCGACATGAGCGGGATGTTTGTTCAATCGAATTTCGGCATTGTTATATCCGCTAAAATGGAACTTCTGCCCATTCCCGAACGGTTTGAATCGTTTGTCATTTCGGTTCCCGAAGACGCAGGACTCGAACCTCTTATCGACGCACTCCGTTTATTACGTCAAAATGGCACGATTACAAGCCTTGTTCACGTTGCAAACGCAACACGATATTTAATGACTGTTGAAAGCTGTCCCGAAGAATTTGCCAATACTTTGATTTCATGCGAAATGGCACGGCAAATTATGAGTTCACCATTGCTCAAAGTAGGTTATTGGAGCTGTACGGGCGGTTTATACGGATCATTAAGAGAAGTTAAAGCCAAAAAAATCGAGGTTAGAAAAGCCCTTAACGGGATTGGAAAAGTGTCGTTTTTCCATGATTCAAAAATTATTCTTATCGAGCGCTTGACCGGCAGCAGGTTTTTTAAGAAATTTAAATTTAGCGCCAACATAAAAAAAAGTATCGAATCATACAAACATGTATACGGTTTGATGAAAGGAATACCCTCAGATGAACCCGTAAAAAATATTCGCTGGAGGATCGATAACGACGAACAAATGGGACTTATATGGTTTTCACCAACGGTATCGGCTGAGGCTAAAGCTGTAAGAAAAGTCGTGGCTATAGCTGAACGACTCTACAAAAAAAATAAATTTGAGATGCCGGTAACGATAACATTTATTAAACCCGACCGGGTTATAGGCATATTAAGTATCAGTTTTAACAAATTTATTTCGGAAGAAAAAAACAGGGCATATCAATTGTATGATGAACTTAAGAAAGAATGTTCTGAAGCAGGTATAGGGCAGTACCGGCACGGCATATTGGGAATGCAAAACATTAAATATAGCGATGAAGGTAAATATGAAACATTTCAACAACTGAAAAAATTATTCGATCCGAATAATATTATTGCACCGGGAAGATATGGTATATGATATCGATATAATAGTATAAACATGGTTAACCTGTTATAGACTGATTGACAGGAATTTGCTGTGCGGTTATTCGAATGAATTAAAAACGGGAATCTAAATACGGAGATACGATGATTGCTGCCCTCAAAAGACATGAGATAAAGGAAGCTTCCGAAGAGTATAGGTCTTTTGCTCAAATAGAGAAAATTGCATATGACGATATTAAACCGGGATATAAAAAAAAGTTTATATTTAAGGAACTTAATGAAAAAATTGAGTTATGGCAGATGTTTGCATTGAGGTATCTTGTTTATAGATATGTGAATTTTATTGAACCGAATAAACATCAACTTGATATTGACTGTTATGATTTTTTTTCAACGTTTTTGGGTGTATTTGAAGTATCCAATCAAAGGAAACGTCTTGTCGGGACGGTTCGAATAATAAGCGGAGACAATAGATCACCTTATGCCGATTTAATAAAAGATATAATGTATAACTTGGATGGGCATAGAATTTCAGAATTATCTGATAAACCAACACTTTTCCCCATTATGCATACATATGACATTCCTGAAGAATATTTAAGAGATTTTTCCTCTGACAATAATCCACCGCAAATACAAAACTCCAAGCCGTTTGAAATATCAAGATTGGCAATACTTCCTGAATATTGGTGTGTAAAAGAAGGAATAGAGGATGGTATCCATGAACTTATTCTTTTAGATGCATGGGAATCAAATCCCAATAAAAATATTTATTTCATAGCTACTCATCCGCGAACAAGAAAAAAATATGAAAGATTGGGTTTTAAAATTGTTCCGGGAACAAGCGAGCGCCTCTATAAACATATTAAACAGTTGGCTATTGCGATGGTTTTGAATCTCGAAAATTATATTAAAAAACCAAATCCCTATAGCGAACGATGCAAAGCTATATTTAAATCGTATTTAAAAAAAGGATATTTTGAAAGAAAATAATATTTTATACCTGACGCCGCCCAAAGCAGCTTTATGCAATCGAATGTGCAAATCTGATAATGCTCTATTCTAATTTAGGAGATTTTTTTGCATGATGGACAACAACAAAATTTTGGTTGTAGAAGATGAATTAATGATTAGAAACGTCATTACTATGTATTTAAAAAAAGAGGGATTTACCGTGTTTGAAACCGGTAACGGTAAAGAAGCATTATCGATGACCGAAAAAGAAAAACCGGCGCTTATAATTTTGGATATTATGCTCCCCGGTCTATCGGGTTTAGATGTATGTAAACAGATAAAAACAAACGCGGAAACTAAAAATATCTATGTTATCATTCTCTCCGCAAAAGGACAGGAGTGGGAAAAAGTAAGGGGTTATCAGGTAGGCGCGGATCTGTATGAAACAAAACCTTTCAGTCCGAAACTATTAACACAAAAGATAAAAAGCTTTTTACAATCATGCAGTTCTTAATCATGCTGCTCACCTTTTATATAAACTGTCAAGCCTGCTTGAACATTCTTGAATGATTGTCTCATAAACGTAATAACATGAATATTCCATCCGGTGCATTATTTACCGGAATTGCCGGGAATTACTTATTCTCCTTTCTTTATTTCGATCTTACGCTGTCGCGCAGTTGCTGAAGCTTTTTTTGTCCATTGCTGTCATTCGGATGGAACTTGAGCCATTGTTCCATATTGGTAACCGCCTTTTGATACTGTTTGGTTAGCTCAAAAATGCCGATTAACGAGCTTAATGCCTTATTGTCGTTAGGATCTGATTCCCAGAGCCGGCTGTAAACTATTTCTGCGTTTTCTGTGTCTCTAAAATAAGTATATAGCAATCCGGCATAATTAAGCTGTTTGTCACGCGAAATTTCCGGTTTCCACTCAAGCATTTTCAGAATGCGGGACTTGAATTCTTCGGGACGACCCGCATTATAATACATTCCTCCGATCATCTCTATAAAATCCGGTTCACGTCCCATGCGAAATTCAGGCACGTTCTCGTTCATCCGGTCAAGTGCTTCCGCAGTCTTTTCATTCTCCCCTTTTCGCAGATAGTGCTGTGCAAGCTGTAAATATCCGTTGCGGTAATTGTTCAACAACCGTAATGTACCGTAATCTAAATATACCCCGGGATCTCTTAATCCGCGGTAGCGGAATTCCTCTAAAAGATTACGGCTTAGAATTTCGGGAGCTATAGGCGGATTTTTTACCGGTGTTACCTTCCATGCCAGACCGTCAAGCCGCATATACTCTCGAAATCCCAGAAGGGATGGTGGGGGAATTGTAATGGCAAAATATACCGGTCGCCTCCACTGGTTATTAAGGATAATATGCATTATCATAAGGTCCTGAACCCTTAGAGCTGAACGGCCGCCTGCCGTAAAAGTCGGACTGATTTGAACTGCAATGGATTTTATCTCTTGATGTGATTCCGGCACCTCCTGCCCGTAATCACGAAAATACGATTCAAACGCTTCAAAGGGCACATCAACGTTCACCTCCTGCACCGTCCATTGAGAATTGCGAACGTTTTTGATGTTTTCATCAGGAAGTGAAATAGGCACTTTCGGTTCATAATACTTCAATTGAAGAATGTACCAGTCCGTATTCAGTAAACTCAGGTTTACAACCCTGACATCTTTCCTGATACCTTCTACTTCCTGCAAGTACCACAATGGGAAAGTATCGTTGTCCCCGTTAGTAAATAATATGGCGTTCGGCTCGCAGCTCATGAGAATATTGTATGAGTAATCGGATGCGACATAATCGCCGGTGCGGTCATGCGAATGATAATTATAGACAAACTGGTTAAAGGGACAAATAAATACCAACAGTCCGGCAACAAGTCCAGCTCCGATCTTTTGTGTTACACCATACTCTAACCACCGTCTAACAGCAGTAATAATACCCATTGTCCCTAAGCCTATCCAGATGGCAAATGTAAAAAAACTGCCCACATACACATAATCTCTTTCACGGGGTTGAGGATCCGCCTGGTTAAGATAAATGACAAGCATTAAACCGCTGATGATGAAGAATATAAAAAGCAATACAGCCTTTTTCCAATCTTTAAACCAATGGTAGATAAATCCAATAATACCTATAATAAAAGGCAGACCGAGGAGACCTTTTAATGTAAAACACTCCTGTATAAAACCGCGATCGCCAAAAGTTATGCCTTTCCCGATGAAATTCCATCCGAAATAGCGCAAATACATAAATTTTATTTGATAGTCCCACAACGGTGAGACACGTTTAAACATGGAGGAGAGAAGGCTTCCGCTTCCGTATTGTTCCCGTTTAAGATAATATAATAAACTGCTTAACGTGGACGGGTCATTTTCGTTAATTATAGGCTCCATACCGGCACGTATGTATATCAGAAAATAAGTAGACCTTCCAACTGCCGCTATCAGAAGCACACCTAAAGTAGCAATAAAAATCCCCTGTAATAAAGACTTCCAATCGTCAAGCAGGTGCGGCTTGTAATGTAATAATACTAATCCTGATGCAATTGCAGCAGCCAAAAACAGTAAAAAACAAAAATACAGATTTGACAAACCGATAACGATCAGTAAGTTATCTTTACCTATCATGGCAGAAAGTAAGGTGAATGTTACCGAAGCAGTAATTGCAGCCGCCCAAAGCTGCCATTTAAAGATATATTTAGGTTTATTCAAGAATATTAATAACAGCACCGAAGGAGCAACAAGCAAATTCAATAAATGGACGCCGTAGGCAAGACCGAAGAAATATACTATTATTAATAGATTGCGAATGGAATTAAGCTCATCCCGCTCTTCGAACCATTTAAGCGCCAGCCAGAGCGTTGCAGACATGAACAGCATACTGAGGGCATAAACCTCCGCCTCGACCGCATTGAACCAGAATGTGTCTGAAAATGCGTATGTAAGTGCACCGATGGATGCAGAACCGTATACAACTAATTTGTCAAACCGGTTCTTGGGAACGCCGCGAAAACTCCGGGCAATCTGAATTATTATAAGGTAAAGCAGGAGTATGGTAAGAGCGCTTGATATGGTCGATATGAGGTTAACACGGAAACCAATATCTCCGGAAAAAGGAAGAAACGAGAAAAATTTCCCGAGTATTATATAGAATGGTGCACCCGGCGGGTGGGGTACGCCAAGTGTGTACGAGCTTGCAATAAATTCGCCGCAGTCCCAGAATGATACGGTTGGCGCAATTGTCTTAACATAAATGCCGAACGCTATCAAAAAGGTCGCTAAACCGAACCAGGCTAATTCAATATCTTTTGTAAAAACCGATTTCAATTTATCCAATTTACCGTGCCCTTTCGGGAAAATCGTATGTTTGTATTATTTGCCTTTTTAAATAATGCCGCTACACTGTGCGCTCTGATTTACGGAAGCTGATGCGCATACATTGTGCTCCGGATTCAGGGGTATTTGAAATATCTTTCTCCCTCATCTGGAATAGAAGAATCAAATCAAGCGATTCCGGAGCTATTGTTGTATTACGTGCCGCGTATTGTGCTAATATATCGGATGTGAACGAATAAAATTGTGTTATGAAATTCGGCGTCGATATAATTCGCTGTTTCGTAGACGCAAGAAAATTATTCATAAATATAAGAGAGTCATGCAAAGGAGCTTGCACCGGTATAGCGGCTATCATCATTGTGTCTATGAACCAGGACTCGTTCATCGATAACTCCGCTTTCGGTAATTCTGAAATAAATACATTTTCTGAGAACATCGTCATCAATAATATAACCGCAGCAGCGCTTAAAAAAAGTGAAAACATTTGAAGATAGGGTTCTTTCTTTTTCTTTCCGGTCTTTTTTTGTCCGCTTACGAATACCCGCTGTTTCAAATTAACGTAAGTTTCGGGAGAAACAGGCGCGGCTTTGATCGAGCGTACATTTTTAAACAGATTCACATACGATTCTACAAGCGCATTGCATGTCTCGCATTCACGAAGGTGATTATCCAATGCCGCCGTTTCCTCGTATGATAATTCTTCAAGGAGAAAATCTACGACTCTTTCTTGCGTTACAGGGCAGTTTTCGTAAAATAGTGCCATATTACTCCCGAACAATGACCTGTATTTTTTCTACTGCATAATGAATCCGGGATTTTACCGTGCCGGTGGAACAGTTCATTATCTCCCCAATTTCCTCGTATGACAGATGATGATAAAACTTCAGAACAAATGCCGTTCGTTTTGAAACTGATAAGTAACTTAACGCATCGTTTATGCGGTTCGCACACTCTTTTTTCTCTAAAATGTCCACCGGGGTGGTTAAATACGGTATTCTGTCAAGAATATTACAGTATATGTTATCCATGTTTTGAGAATATATTCGCCTGTTCTCACGCTGTCTTTTTCTGAGTTCATTGATACACAGATTCAATGCGATGCGGTATATCCATGTAGAAAATTTATACCGGTTATCAAATTTACCGGCATTTTCAAGAACTTTTATGAACGTATCCTGAAAAATGTCTTCGGCACGGTTTCGATTATGGAGTATTTGGTCGATAAAAAATGTTAACGGACGGGCATATTTTTTAAAAAGTATGTCGAATGCCGCATGATCACCCTGAGTGCATGCTTTTATAAGCTCCTCATCTTTTTTTACAATCATGCCTTCCCTTCACGGCAGTTTTCAATACAGGTTTTCTTCTTATACACTTTATTGGATAAAAAGTTCAATATATTCGCATATTTTTATGTAGTTTTTTTAAATTATTTATTCATAATTGTTTTTAATTATAATTTCACCGGTTTTACGTATGTTCATCATGAATAGATTTCTGCACGATTCCTCAAACGACTCGGCAATATCGAAGTTAAGCTCTGACATAAATCTTAATTTTCATATAAAAATCAGCCCTTCGGCAAAGATAGCGGATTAAGCAGTTTTACGCTTTTATTCCCCCTTTGCCAAAGGGGGACACAGGGGGATTTTTTCTCCATCCCATGTTTTACCTGGGCTATAATCTTCAAAACTTAAAACTCAAAAGTCAAAAGTTTATAATCCCGATTATTTTTGATAAAAACGAATGTATGATGAACACATTCAGTATTGATATACGCTTCTAAAGATCCCACCGCATTCTGCGGGGGGACAAAGAAATAGCAGAATACAGCGGCGTAAATTTCTACCGCAGTCGGATCAGTCTCCGGCTGAATATTTAAGAGACACATGTTCCGCTAAGCGGGATCCTACTCCGGTAGAAATAGTCCCTCCTGGCGGGATGCAAGACCTGATCCCGAAGTAACGGAAAGTTT
>LJUD01000045.1 GCA_001304035.1 bacterium SM23_31
ATGAAAGTTGACGGGAATCATGTTTTTCTATTCCCCTATGAGGAGAAGGATAATCAGGAAGAATCTTCGGAAAAGCTTAAGGATAGACGCGTCGATGTTTTTAACCTGGATGCAGGAACGTACGTTACATCGGTTATATTTCCATTCATTCCATACGTCATCAGGAACGATTATGCATATGAAATGCGCTACGGCGGTAGAGAAGAGTTTACCATCATTAACAAATATAAAATCGACCCGGCGGTGTACGGAAAATGACATTTATATATAATCACTTAGTGGGAGAAGTTCCTCGAAGGGGCAAGCGCAAAAATCTGCCACTCTGTCGTTATTCAAATATTTGGTATGGTTGTAATTATTTTATTTGCCGGTTAAACATAATTACCTGAGGGAGCATAAAATGAAAACCTTAACTTCCTTAGCAATAGTTCTCTTATTATTTTTTAACTGTAGTCCTGATACTGATGTTCAGACTGTTGAAATGGAGCCGCAGTTAACTGATGTACTTTCATTGGAATTAGCATTTGGCGCTGATGATGAAAAAATTCCGGAAGATTACTTACTGGTAGAACCAAGGGGCATAATTATACATGATAACGGCGATATCATCGTTTCTGATGAAGGCTATCTGAAAGTTTTCGATAAGAACGGCAATCCGAAAAGAATGGTTGGACGCCCTGGTGCAGGTCCGGGAGAATTCCACCCTTTTATGACTCCAACTCTTTCGGAAACGGGATACATAACGGGAGCGAACCAAACAAGTTTTAATCTTTTTGATAAAAATTATTCCCTGATTGAATATGAAAATTTTAGGCTCAGCAGTATTTATGAAAAACTAAAGGAAATTAATAACTGGACATCGGTATCCCCGGGTACAATCTATGCGTATTCTCCTGATGAACGAGTGATTATTGCTAAAGCATATAGTACCGATGAAGACGGAAAAAGAAAAACGTTAAGTGCCTGTATTTATCAAAACAAAGAACAGCTAACGACCATTGCGGAAAGTGAAGTTATATACTATACAGTGGACAGGTTAACACGATTTTTAGAAGAAGACGGTAATTTACATGTAGCTTCGTTACCGGACCGTAAAATAGTATATACGCATACCGGCAAAAATAGAATTAAGGAAAACGATGCATGGTATTATAGTATGTATTTATATGACCTGAAAACAAATGAACAAACAGAAATCAAACACAGCTATAATCCTGTCGCTATACCTGATTCAGTAATAAACGTAAAATTAATGCACACAGAAGGTATGCCAGAAGAAATGGTAAAACAGCAGGAAAAAACACTTAAGCAATGGGGTGAGATTCTGAAAAAGATAAGAATATATCCAACGCTTAGAAAAATCATAACCGACAGGAATTTCATTTTTGCATTTACATATACATATAATACAGCCAACGGTCATGTAGTAGAAATCTTTGACGGTTCGGCGGGAGAATATCTTCACCCGGTATATTTCTCTTTTATCCCCAATGTAATTAAAAACGGATATGCATATAGACAGAATATAAATGAAGAAGGCTTTCCCGTAGTCGAAAAATACAAAATTGATCCGGCGGTGTACGGGAAATGATTTAAATAAACGGCGTTAATGTAAAAAAATGAAGGGGCTAAGCATTTGAACTAACGTAACACAATTTTATACGAAAATGGAAGACACAAATGCTTCGCCTCTACCAAATTTTAATTAATATCAGTACTTTGGCAAATTTTGATTAATTGTTATATTTAATGTATATGGATACCTATTAAACAAGTAAAATATGTTGGTGTCATTCCCCCGAGTACTCGGGGGAATCCATTGAGCAATTATCAACATAAAGGCCTGGATTCCTGCTTTCGCAGGAATGACAGATGTGAATTTACAAAATTTGCCAAAGTATTGTTAATATTATAATCCTATTTTTGATAAGTCATTAAATTAATTCGGAGGTGAATCATGAAACGGGAAATCATTCTTCTGCTGGTTTGTATTCTGGGCGTGCGCTGCAGCTCAAGTAAGACAACCGCTACACCGGAAATGGTAACCGGTACACCGGAAACGGTAGCGGCTGAAGATTCACTCAGTCCACATGAAATATTCGAACGTGCCTACAATAACTATCAGTCATTCGAGAACCTGACTTATGAATGGACTATCAACGGGGAAGGCAACAAACACCGTTCCGTGTATAATATAGCACAAATTATGTTTTGGTGTGTGAACAATAACGGGGACGTTATCGTTGCTGACGAAGGCAGAATCAAGATATTTGACGACGAGGGAAATGAGAAAAAATTACTTCCAAAAGTAGGCGAAGGTCGAGCATACGCCGTATTTGCCGGACCGGATGGGCATTTACTCGTCTTCGATGCTCAGAAGTATAGTGGTGACCTTAACCGGTGCCTGAACACATCTTATATAGATAACGAGTTCAACCTGTACAATCCGGATTATTCTTTAGTGACAAAAAGGATCCTGGGTGATAAACTGGAACTCGAGGAATTTTTTAATTCAAGAAATGATTTACCTCGAAATATTGCGTTTGTAGGCAAGGTTTATCCAATCAGTGATACGGAGATCGTATACGAGGCATTCTTGAATAATTATCTGTCTAACCGTGTCGAGCTAAATGCCGAACTGTTTTATGAATCTGAACATGCAGTTACCTCACTGGCGCGTATCAGAATGGATTACATGGTAAATGATCCGGTTTATTCAGCCTGGACAGGATTAGGTGAATTACACTGGGGTGTTCTCCCCGGTAAAAAGATAATGTATATCAATCCATGGGAAGACTTCTTTGTTGATACAGAATATTACTATACGATACATGTGATTGATATAAATAATAACACAGAAGAAAAGCTCATTCACCCGTTTAAGCCTGTCGCTTTTGAAGATAGTAAACTCAATCCGGATACCACCGGGTATAAGTTCGATTGGTTTAAAAATGGTTTGGTACAAACTGCTGAATTAGCCCGCGAAAAAAATATTTATGCGCCGGTTTTCAGATTGAAATTAGACGGGAATTATGCATTTGTATTTCCCTATACCGAATCAAATTTTAAAGGCGATTATTACAGTGAGCTTAATCAGGTGGCTGACGTATTCGATCTTGACAAGGGAGAGTTTATTCACAGGGTAACCATGCCGTTTCTCCCGTATGAAATTAAGAACGGCTGCGCTTATCAACGGTCTTCCGATGAAAATGATGTTCCAATTATACGAAAATACACCATCGACCCGTCGGTGTACGGGAAGTAAAGCAACGGATTTAAATTAATAAACAGGTATTTTGTCAAACTTCAACATATTTAAACTCTTAGGAGGTAACAATGTATTCAAAGAAGATTCTTATTTCGTGTATTTGTGTCGTTGGACTTTTTGCGGCTCTGCATGTATCTCCCGCTGCAGCGCAGGAAAACGTGATTGAAAATCCATTTACACCGTTATTCAGGTTCGGAGTTGAAAACTTACCGGATGAATACCTTCTGGCGCGTCCTGAGGAGAGTTTGATAGCGAGCGATACTTCAGGGAACATTTACCTGTTCGATGAATACTGCGTCAAGGTGTACGACCAGGATGGCAAGCCGAAAGCGATTTTCGGCGGACTTGGGGAAGGTCCGGGGTATTTTTCAAGTTCGTCACTTTGGCCTAATGCATTTATATTTGTCAGCGAAAGAGGTTTTTTAACTATCGGCGGCAGCAGCTATGCAAATGTGTTTTATCCTGATCATACTTTTCTGAAGCGGTATTACTTCCGGTCAAATATGGCTCCCTGGCAGTCGTTTTTTTCTGAGACTGGATATAAAAGAGAAACGGAACACTGTGTATACGTAATTGATGAAAACAGACGGATTTTCAGACTCATCGCATCTAAAACTGATGAAGTACTCCCGGAGGATCCAAAGGACCTTCTCGTATATCAGAATGGTGATAAAAACACTCTGATTGCCGAATACGATCATGTCACTATGAGTGGTATGGGTGAATTCGGACCGTTGTTTTTTAGTGTACTCCCAGGAGAACGGCTAATCTATACGCATGTAAGTTTTGACACCCGGTTGGAAGGCGATAAAGGCATCTACACTCTCAACATTGTAGATCTCAATACCTGGGATAAAAGTGAAATCAGCCTGCCGTTTACCCCGCGTATGTTTAATGAAAAGCAATTGAGACCGGCAGAAGAATTTAAATACTATACGCCGTTTGTTTTTTTAATGAATGACGGGGATTTTGTTTTTCTCTGGAATTATATACAGGATGAGCGCAAGATAACGGTGGACGTCATCGATACAAAAGAAAAACGGCATACCTGCACGATGATTTTAACTGAGGAGACAAGAGCTACAGTTGCAGACTTTGAAGCCTGGGTTTTCGTTAACGGCATAGCCTATTTTCTCATTGTACCGATGGATGAATTCGCTTACGTACAGGTTTGCAAAATCGACCCGGCGGGGTATGGAAAGTGAGGAAGCGTATAATTATTTAAGTAAGAACATATTCCTGACATTTTGCAATTAACGGTAGATGCTCCCCGGTATGGGAACCTCAGGTACAATTACAGTACAAATCTCATATTCCTACTTAACATAAGACATATCTACTGTTCCTGTAAACGGCATAGTTATTTCTTGATTTGCTGCGGGAATATCAATAATCATGTTGCCTTTTGATTTTTCTGAAATTTCGACAATAAATCCATTTTTATATGCAAAAAAGATAGTTGATTCGAATGTGACCGTTCGTTCCATTCCCATATTCTGTCCTTCAATTGTCATTGAACCTTTTATCGAGTACTTGCCTGTTGCGGAAATTTTCATGCAGTCAAACTCCATTTTCTTTTCCATGCCGGTAAAAGTGTAGTCGGTATCAAAAGTAAAATCCATATTTGCGTTGGGAAGCTCGAGAGGCGCAGTTTCTAAAGAATTCCACGTGTCGTTTATTTTTACCGGTTTTAGGGCAAGTTCATGAATTAACGTCATTAATGAAATTCCTTGAGGATTTACGCTGTTTTCAAGAGAGGGAAGGTCTCCGATATTTTTCATGTCTGCATTTTCGCCCCGTTTGCCGGTTTCAAGGATCAGGGGTTTATTCAATACATTGGCTGTCGGAATAGACGAAGTACCGGTCCGATCGTCTTTCTGTGTTATCGATAATGAAGTGTAGGATAATTCCTGAGAAATCTTATCATCCGACACTTTGACGATTTTTTGAAGGGCATCACCGACAGCATCCATTGTTACGTTAAACTTCGTTCCCATCTGATCGACAACGCCAGATTCCTGAGAAATATATTTGTATTTGTTGACTGTTCCCTCAGGTTGATGATATGACATGATAATGCCTTCTTCGGGACTTCCCCAGATGGCTTTATGAGATGCGCATCCCCAAACCATTAAAATCCCGGCTAACATTACCAGCATCATATTTTTCCTTGAATCCATGACTTCTCCTTTCATTAGGTAAGATTTTTAAATTGACTGCTATATACTACCATATGTAAAATTATTTTAATAAAATATGAATATTTTTTGCTACACACTAAATATAAGAATAACTGTTTCAAATTCAAACATTCAGATAATTCACGGGGAAATAGTGTGTTGAAGCCGGAAAAAATCCGCATTACATATCGGAATATCTGATGCCGCCGGGGCATAAGAACCGGCTGTACGGGCATATTTAAATTTTTGAAACAGCATTTTTTACATACCTTTACAAATCTTGCCTGTTATAAATCCTTAGTGATAAAAGCAAAGAGATAATTGGTAAAATAATCATTATCACAGACAGAACGCTGATTAGAAAAAAATCCTCTGCCGCAAAGTGTGGTATATATGAACTCTTGTAAGGGTAAAAAATTAAAGGAATCGTTAATACAGCTATTGTTAAAGAAATACTATATGTCAGAATCAATCCTAACAATCTGAGCCTGAAAACAGCCGGCAAAAAGATACTCATGTTTATCGAAAGAAAAAACAGTGCCATAAACAGGACTTTCGGATAAGTAATCTGATAGAAATCTGTAACGGCGTCTGTGTAGATTAAGTCAAAAATATAAGCGTTTAAAAACCATAGAATTATTCCTGTTGCAGCGATAATTGCCGAAGTAAGATATTTTGCTGCAACTATAGAAGACCGTGTAACCGGTAGGCTGCAGGTTAATGTCTCTATATTCTGCTTTTTTTCGGAGAAATATATAAACGCGCCTACAAAGGATATAATAAGGTAGCCATACATTACATATATATTCCATGGATAATACCGGAAAGTGAATACGCCTGCGAAAAACATATGTATAAAAAGGATAGACAAGATTGGTTTTTTATACGCTTTTAAATCTTTTACAATTAATTTCAATATCATACCAATTCCTTATAAATCTCTTTTATTGTAAATTAATGCCGACAGGAGCATTGAAATAAATATTGCAAGAACCATAAATATAATTAAAACGGTAACCGGCAAAAAATCCCCGGCTTCAAAGTAGGGAGTAAATGACCTTTTATCCGGGCGGAAAAGTAAAGCAGTGGCTGTAATAGCCGTCACTATAGCTGCAACAAAGGTAATGATCGTACCGAACAGACGGAACCGGAATACGGCAGGCAGAAAGATACCGGAATGTATTGAAATGAAAAACAGTACTATGAACAGGACTTTCAGGTTGAAAATTTGGCTGAAATCTATAACAGCGTTTGTATAAAAAAAATCAGCAAAATAAGCAAACAGAAACCATAGTATTATTCCTGCAAATGCAATAACTGCCGTTGTAAAATATCTTGCTTTAACAATAGCGGACCTGGATACCGGCAGACTGCATGTCATTATCTCTGTATTTCGGTTTTTTTCAGAGAAAGAAAAAATTGAATTTGCGAATGCAATAGTCATGCAAGCATGCATCATGTACACATCCCAGGGATAGAGTTTGAAGAAGAATACTGCGCTAAAAAACAGCCAGAGTAGAAAAATCTTTAAAAAAATTGTATTCTTATATGCTTTTATATCTTTTAAGATTAAATTAAATATCATGCCGTCTCCTTACAAATCTCTCCTATTATAAAACCTGACGGAGAGGATTATCGAAATAAAAATCATCATAGAAACAATAATAAATATTAAGAGATATGCATAGATCCCGAGTACTCGGGGCAGGCTAATTATCCATTTGAGAATATCATTAAGTAATTTAGTGAAAAAAGCAAAATCAAATTCCCAAATGCCGTTTAATGCCTTCATTAAAAACTTGAAAACCGGAACAGATATAACAAAACATATCTGGGTTATTAAGGCTGCGGTTATCCCTTTACCGAAGGCAAATTTAAAAACAAAGGGCAGAATAAATGAGAGAATCAACAACAGAAACGTTATCATACTTGTTATTCCCCGCAGGCTCAAAAGCAATTCGAACGCCGGATCCGATTTGTTGAAGACGTAGACGGAAGAAAGACATGTAAGAATAATTAAGGTGAAACTAACTATCACCTGTAACATAGATGAAAAATACCGAGCATACACGATGGCTGACCTTTTGACCGGCAGACTTGCGTATATCATATCGGCATTAGATGCCGTATCGACTCCTATAAAAATAAATGAGGAGGCAATACACAGAGCAATTGTTATAAAAGTAAAAATACCTATGATTAATCCGCCGAAATCTTCTATCATAGCGACTATAGCAATAGTAGTAATAAAAGGAATTAAAATAGCTATTCCCAGCAGAAAAATCCAGCATACGATAAAGTCCTTTTTTATCAGATCAAGCATGATTATTCCTAAGATTGCTGTAATACATTATGTCCTCGAGGCTCGCCCTGTCGATGACGATGTCTGGTCCGAACTTCTTCTTTACCTCACTGAGATTATCGGTTAGCGATTCAAAACCGAATTCACCCGTACGAATACCTTTTAAATATTTTTTTGTCTCTTCATTCAAAAGCTCATTTCCGCCTTTTACAATTGCGTAGTTTTCAAAAATTTCATCTTTGCTCCTGGAAAAGATTATTTTACCGTCAAGGATTAAAGTTATATAATCCGCAATTCTTTCAAGGTCTGAAGTAATATGCGTGGAAAACAGGATCGACTTTTTCTCATTTTGAAGAAGTTCATATAACAAATCGAGCAGTTCTCTTCTGAATACGGGATCAAGCCCGGAAGTGGGTTCATCCATGATTATCAGGTCGGCGTGATGAGAAAGTGCAATTGCGATTGCGGCTTTCATTACCATCCCGCGGGAGAATTTCCTGATGATCTTTTTCAACGGCAGGTCGAATTTGTCGACAAGGCTCACGAAAACCGGTTCGTCCCAGTTGCTGTAGAATGGAGCGATAATGTTTTTGATCTGTTTAAGATTGAGATGTTCATAATAATTCGGAGTATCATATACAAAACCGATTCTCGATTTAATCTCTACCTCATGTTCGGTATGGTTCTTCCCGAATATCTTTATTCCGCCGCCGTTTTTCATGATGAGATTCATAATCAGCTTGATGATTGTAGTTTTACCGGCTCCGTTTGGTCCGATTAATCCCATGACGTACCCTTCCGGCAGGGAAAAAGACACGTCTTTCAATGTAAAATCATCGTAATTCTTTCTTAGGTTTTGAATTTCAATTACGTTTTCCATAATTACTCCTCTTCGTTATATAAAATTGAAAGCATTTCCTTGAGGTCTTTCATATTGACCCCAAGTTTTTTAGCGTCTTTTACAGCTTCGCTTAATTTTTCTTCAACGGTTTTCATTTTTTTCTCTTTAAGGAACTCTTTATTCTGCATCGCAACAAAACATCCCTTTCCACCGACGGTATCGATAAATCCCTCTTTTTCAAGCTCTTCGTAGGCTCTTTTTGTAGTTATAACACTGATTTGGAGCTCCTTTGCGAGTGTTCTTATCGACGGGAGAGCATCGCCTTCATCAAGGTCACCGGAAATTATCTGAGATTTTATCTGCTTTCCGACCTGTTCATAGATCGGGTCAGGCGATGAATTTGCTATGATTATTTTCATTTAAAATACATCTCCTAAATTTCAACTATTTTTTCGAAGACATCAAGAGCGTAAATATCGTTATTTGCGTTATAACCGTATATACTGTATATATAAAATACAATAATATTTCAGAATGTCAAGAAAAATTTTAAATTTTTTTGAAAAGATTAAAAATTCTTAAAGCCATGCTTTTAAAAGTCGGAATTTAACTTAGAAAAACAATATCTTTATCCCGAAACTTTGGAACAGGACGACAGCAGGTACAGAATTCCAATTCCACAAAGTGGATCATCCCGCTTAGCGGGATCATTAAATCATAATCTATCTGCGGTTCAGACAATTTTATTTGTAGAGACGCATGGCGATGCGTCTAAATAGAAGGCACCAGTTCGGTTTCAGTATTTATATAAATGCGTGAAATAAATAGAGGGTGCCACGAAGTAGTAGCTATGCCAAAAGGACGCAGTCGACAGTAAAATATTTCAGGGAAGTGAAAAAAAAATTCTTATGAGGAATTTAATCGATTTCAAAACCGTAAAAAATTATACTCGTAAATAATTCAATTAAAGAAAGGAATTAAAGTTAAAAATCGTACTATTATGATTATTTTTTATATGACATTTGCAGGTTAGTTTGTAAATCAACAATACTTTTTTTAAAGTATTCAAAATATCTTTCATATAAAGACGGTATATTTATATTTTCGAATTCAGAGGTTATTAAATTCTTATTCAAAAATTGATTAGTATATTGTTCAAACTTATAGTATGGGATAACATACTTTCCATCAATCATGTCACATAAAAAGATAAAATTAATGATTCTGTATTCAGTATCCGTTATCAGCAAATAATTAATATCGCTGCAGTTTGAACTGGGGATAAATTCATAAATGATGTAGACATAACCTGTTATTTCACCGTTCAAACAAATATGCAGTTTTTTACTGTCTTCCGGATTATCAAGGATATGTAAATTATCAATAAACAGCGCTCGGTTTGAATTTTGAGACTCTCCGCCATCATTATCTTTGTTAAAATAAATATCGCATATCAGATCAGCGATTTCATTATTAGCCGGTATAATGGGATTTTTTATATACAAGGTCCTGTTATTACCATTGTCGGACAAAAAAAGGGTGTTTATCATATCCAAATTGGCATAAAAGAGGAATATGGCAATTAAGAAAAGTCCTGCAACCTTCAATGTATTTAATTGGTCTTTCATGTTAGTTAATTAATATTTACAGGAAATAATTTTGCTTATTTCTCATTTATTCTTATAGCCTTATAACAATCATAACATAAAATCTCACAATTCCCTAAAATATCTCCACCTCCCGGAATGATGTGGTGTGCTTCCCAGCCATCTTCGCTTTCTTCACCCCTGCATTCCCATTTCAAATATTTATAACAACGGTTATTATGTCCGTGCGTGGTTCTTCGGCACTCACACAATCCGCTTGATCTTTCCCAGGCTTGTTTTACTACAATTTCTAAAAATGCCATATTTTAGCCCTATCTGTTACGGTTATCGGTTTACAATTTGCGCTGCCAATCTTATCTCTTTAGCATTTTCAATCCACGAGAAAACGAACCAGAGCCCAATGAGCATTATTTCATCTACAATTGCTTCGGGAATTATCCGTTTTATCAACCCCCCGAAGCCGCCGCCGCGTAAACGGTTCCTTCGGGACAGTCATCAACTATTAAACCGTTTACTTTTACATATATCTGGAATACCAGAAAATACATATAACATTAAAAAATATTATCAACTGCGGTTAAAAGTAATGGTATTATACCCCTCATACATTGAGAACTTCTATTCTAATAAATAAAAAATCTTTTACTACAAATATAAGCAAATACTCAAGAATAAGTAACTTTAGTGCACTCACTTATTTTTTAAAAACGGGTTTGGCTTGATATTTGTCTTTGAAGTTCAAATATTCTTCATCGATTTTTTCTAAATTTTTTTTATCTTTTTTCAATGAAGCAATGACTCCCTTTTCAATAAACTCAAATTCTTTCTTAATTATATCCAGATTCGTGGGGCGGTATAAATATAATGCTCCCGAAACACCCAAATCATTAAAACCAAAAGATGGTCGTATGTCCGGAATGCTTATTAGAATTAATTTAAGTTTTTCAGTTATTGACCGGGCATGCCCCGACATTTTATATAATAAGAATATTTTTACAATAACTAATAGAATTTGAGAAAATATGTAGATGTATAACCAATTTTGCAGTTGGATAATTATTTTTCCAAAAAGTACAGTCGATATGAAATCTCCACATAAGATAATAATTAAAACAGGCTCCATAAATGTAAATACTACATCCTCTTTCCAAATTTCCTTTTTAATATTATAAATTAAACTTATGGTACATATCAAACCTTGAAAAATTACAACGTATTCAAATGCATAATACTTCATATTAGAAGTTAAATAAACAGGTAGAAAGTATAGAATAGCAAAACCTGCCGTCGAAATAATAAAGATTGATTTTAATCGATTAAAACTAAATCTGATAATTGAAACCGCTGAAAATAAAAACAGCCAAAAATGAAAATCAAAACAGAAACTTATCAACGGGCATAATAGCAATAATAAATTAATCATAAAATTTCTTTCTTATTATTCTAAGATTAAAAATTTATTAGTCTAATCCTCTATATCTGCATACGCCGTTTTCGCAGACTTTTCTCATTCCTGGCCAAGTAGGCAGTATCTTTTCACAGTCTTCATCCTCTTCACATTCGCCTTCCTCCAATATTCCAAACAATGGATTCCCGCTCTTTAAAAAAGCTTCGACATCCTCTATTTTCAATGTTTTTGTATCCCCTTCAAGGCTTTTTAAATAGGGGCTTCCAATTTCACCATTAATGAAAGGCTGCTCGAAAATTATATATTCGATTTCACCGTAAATAAAATAATATTCAGATTCACCTTCAATAATTAAGTTGTCTACGCCTTCCATTTTCATAATAATCATAGAATCGGTTTTTTCTAATACCTCAAATTTGATTTCTTCAGGACTTGTTGGCGTGACAAGAAATATTTTACCCGATAATGGATCAACAGTTTCTGGAATTACATTTCCATAATAGCCGGTATCCAATTTTACGCCATTTTCAAGCTCCAGAAGATTACTACTAAAAGAACTATTTGAGCTATAGCTCAAGAAAACGAAAGCCAATGCATTAATAATTAAAAAGACTGTCAGGATGTTGATTTTCCCTTTCATGATTCTGCTCCTCCATAATGGATTTTAATAGGAATTTAGAATTAATTATTCTACATTTTTTAGTATTGAGAACTTAAGTAAATTTTTTAGATTCCGGTCTCCTTTTATAAAAGTGTTATCCTTTCAATAATTTGTATTAATTATAG
>LJUD01000046.1 GCA_001304035.1 bacterium SM23_31
TAATAATTTCCTGCAGTAAAGATAACGGTAACGACTCCAATCCAGTAGCCCCACTGGCACCAGCTGATATTTCCGGAAAGTGGATTGTAACTGTTACAGTTACCGGAGGAGAGCAGATGCCGGTAGGAACAGAATATTATGTAATTTTTACATATGCACAATCCGGCAATAATATTACCGGAAATTATATCACGGAAGGAGGACTTACGGGACAAATAACCGGTACTGTCAATGGGAGAAATTTTACTTTCACCCTGACTCAGAATAATCCATACCCCGGTACTTTTAGCGGATCCGGTACTGTAAATGAATCTGAAGACCAAATTAGCGGATCATATACCGGCTCAGACACTAATGGTACAAACGAAGCAGAATTTACGGCAGTTGAATTTGAAGAAAATATTTCCGGAACATGGCTGGCAGTTGTTACAGTTACAGAAGGAGAGCATATACCGGCAGGAACGCAAATTAATGTAACTTTCACAATTATCCAATCTGATAGTAGTGTTACCGGAATTTATGAGTCACAATACGGTACTACCGGACAATTAACCGGTACTATCACCGGAACAAATTTTACTTTCACCTTAACTCAGGGTAGTCCTAATCCGGGTACTTTTAACGGGTCCGGTACTGTAAATGAATTTTTTAATGTAATTATCGGAGCATATACCGGCTCAGACAGTTATGGCTATATGGAAGTGGAATTTACAGCAGTTAAAATGTAAGACAGCTATTTCCGGATATTTTTTGAAAAGTAGTGGAATGTGGAGAGTGGAAAAATTTATCTTAATGGTGATATTCAAGTTCATAATGGTATAACATTGACATGAAAACCGGGTATACAAATAAAAGCAGTATCAGAGAATATTGATTCGGAAGCGGGATGAGGTAAAGCAAAGGTCGTATCTTATGGATATTAGTGGTTCAACTTCGTATAAAATCCTAAAAGTTAGCTGTTCAAGGGAAGGATGATGCCGGTGGGCAGGACGGGTAATCTCCAGCGAACCTGGGAACTTGCCGGAATCGCAGTTATCTTTCTCGTCGGTTCGTTGTTTCACTTCATCTTTGAATTATCGGGTGGGTGGCGTCCTGTGGCTTTAATAGGCGCTGTCAATGAGAGCGTTTGGGAGCACCTCAAGATAGCCTTTATGCCCGCTTTTTTATACACTCTGATCGAGTATCCGTTCATTGGGAAACGGGTAAACAACTTCTGGCTGGCGAAGTCTCTCGGTCTGCTTGCGATACCGCTGACCATCGTCGTGCTGTTTTACGGATATACGGCGGTTCTCGGTCACCATTATTTGCCGGTAGATATTTTTATATTTCTCGCAGCAATCGTTGCAGGACAACTTTTATCCTGGCGCGTGTTTTCTGTCCCGGATGAAGGATTGTACGGGAGGATATTCGGTGCAATATTATTAGCCGCTATGGTCGCAGCGTTCTCGCTGCTAACCTACTATCCACCGCACATATTCCTGTTCAGGAATCCACTGACAAACGGATACGGTATTCCATACAATTTTCCTTAGTTAAGCGGGACTTTCCCTGCATTGACAATTGACACAGGACTTCGAGCAGGTTTGAACGGTGCATAAATTGATTTCGGGCGCTGAAGCTCTATGCACAGCATGTATGCGTAATTACCCCCATGCTTGATTTTTTGATAACTCTGAAAATTGATGCGTGTAAGTAGTAAAAAATACTTGCATTTAATAAAAATAATTTTTAATCTTTTAATTGAAATCTTCAAGATATATTACGCGGACACAACACTAAATTATTGAAACTTGAAGCATCGAGTTTATTACCATTATATAAAAAACTACTGTGTCGCCCGTTCCTGCCTCAGAAATGCGGCTTGAAGCCGAGAAAGTAAAAATTGCAGGTTGTAATATTGTGTTCAAGAAGTACTCATAATTTCTTTAATAAACTTAATTTTATTTAAGAATATTTTTGCTATATTATAATATGAAAAAAATAACAGTGAAATAATAGAAATAAAACAGATATTATGAAATTAAATACAGATAAAAGAGAAGATTTATACAATAAATATGGAAAATTTATAGAAGTAGATACTAAACTTGATCGAGCTTTAGTAAGTTTTCAAGCAAATAAAAAAGAAATTTTCTATCGTTGGTTTAAATATAAAGAAGGCTTTTCAAAAAGACTTGTAAAATATTTTTTAAATAAATATCATCCAAATCCAGGTAATATTTTAGATCCCTTCGCTGGTGTTGGTTCGACATTATTTGCTGCAAGAGAATTGGGTTGGGATGTTACAGGTATCGAAATTTTGCCTGTAGGAATATACGCTTTTATATCTAGATTAGCTTCAGAATCTATAAATATTGAAGATTTTTCCTATGAAATTAGTAAATTTAAATCAGAGTTTAAATTGAATAATAATATTAATGGGAAAATCAAACATATTTCAATTACTGAAGGTGCATTTTCAGAGGAGACTGAACTTTATATTGAAAATTTTTTAATTTATTGCGACACTATTTCCGATGAAAAAATAAAACAAATTTTTAAATTTTCTGCATTTTCAATATTGGAAGAAATTAGTTATACCAGAAAAGATGGTCAGTATTTGAGATGGGATTATAGAGCTAATAAAAGTTGGGGCAAAACAAAATTTAATAAAGGTAGAATATTACCATTTTATGAAGCAATTACAAAAAAACTTGAGCAAATTTGTCAAGATTTAAAGTATGGAAACGGTAATGATTTATTTTCTATAGTAAATGAAAATAACATTAGTTTAAAATATCCCAAATTATTACAGGGATCATCATTAGAATTAATGCCTCAACTTGAGAGTGATCATTTTGATTTAATAATGACTTCACCGCCTTATTGTAATCGATATGATTATACGAGAACCTATGCATTAGAATTAATTTTTTTAGGATATGATGATGAACAAGTAAAAAATCTTCGTCAAGAAATGCTGTCTTGCACAGTCGAAAATAGAGAGAAATTTGAAATATTGAAAGGTATTTATGAGAAATCTAATAAAATAATTGATTTTGAAAAGATTATAAAAATGTATAAATCACACGAAGCAATGTTTGAGGTTAATTCAGTTCTTGATTCACTAAATGCTAAAAAATTATTAAATAATTTAAATATTCCGCGAATGGTCAAGAATTATTTTTTAGAAATGGCTTTTATTATTTTCGAAATGTATAGAGTTCTCAAAAACAATGGTTTTGTAATCATGGTTAACGATAACGTAAGATACGGAGGTCAAGAAATTCCAGTAGATTTAATTTTGTCAGATTTTGCGGTAGACTTTGGTTTTATTTTAGAAAAAATATGGACACTTCCTGTTGGAAAAGGTAACAGCAGTCAACAAATGGGCAGCCATGGAAGAACTGAGTTGCGGAAATGTGTATACGTTTGGAGAAAATCTAATTGAAAACAAATCCCCCGTATTTGAATCATATAAAATCAAGTAAAGACCTTGTTACTACATACAAAGACACTCGTGCTGGTTTTGTCGCTCTTGCTTTAGAAAAAAACAGAAAAGCAACGCCTTTTATTTCAGAAGCTAAAGTATTAAAACCCGAAGCTTCTAAAGCATTCTTACCGATAGAGTTACTTAATATTAATACTATTCGTTCTTCTCTTTTAACCGCTGCCGGCATTTCAGATAAAGCAGAAAAGCATCTCAAAGAAGAGGATAAGAAAGAAGCAGTAAAGGGATTAATTGAGAATTTTTTAGAACCTGCCGGGAAAGATTTTGTCGAGGAACTCGTTTATAGATTTTTATTAACACGAGGCGATCAACTTGGCGGCTCTATGAGAAACTTGGGTGGGATTTTAGGTGAAAGAAAATTATCCAGAGCAATAATTTCTGCATTAAATTTATCACGAATTTCATATAAATGGTTGCATTCTAAAAGCAAGAAATGGATTAAAAAATCTTATGATGATACTGATATTGAGCTTCATTTAAAAGGTTTAAGTTGGAAAAATAAAAATGGAATTAGAACACTAATTTATAATAAAAATATTCCATTAGTTAAAAAGAATGTTGATTTTAGTATTTTAAAATCTAAACCGGAAGAAATAAATTCTTCTAAAGAATCTGCTCATCTAATTCCTGAGAATTATATAGCATTCGGTGAATTAAAAGGTGGAATTGATCCGGCAGGCGCTGATGAACATTGGAAAACTGCAAATTCAGCTTTAAATAGAATAAGAGAATCATTCGCAAAAAGGTCAATTAAGATATTGACTTTTTTTGTTGGGGCTGCCATAGAAAATACTATGTCACAAGAAATTTTTTCTCAACTGCAATCGGGGATTTTAACAAATGCTGCAAATCTAAATAATGAATATCAGGTCGCATCTCTTTGTAGTTGGCTAATAACTATATAATTCAGCCAAATAAAAGTATTACACGAAAACAATACTATGAATCTCTTATATCAGCCGCGGTCAAGAAGAACATTTGCGTTCAGAAGGAGCGAAAGGTTTCCTTTCGATAGTCTATTGAGGAGACGGCGGTATAATCATTTTGAGATAAAAAAGATACTGCATTACCTATTTGTTGTTGTTTCTCTGTGGGTTATGGTGCATATCGGGTCTTCATATTTTTTACTGTTGTTTGACCCGTTCGGCTTGCATGTTGCTTCATACTGCGACGGTATAGACGTTCCTTCAATCGAAAATCCTGACAACTTATCGTACAAAAGGCACTGTATAATCATATCTGTTCACAACGATAGAACGGTGAAGTTTAACGGGAAGGTAATTACCGAACCGTGGGAAAGCTATTTGTTGAATAAGCTGCAGGAGGACCCTCATGCTATCGCTCTTTTGGTTATCGATAAGAAGTGTAAAATGGAAGATGTTTATACGGTTTTCAATGCCTTAAGACAAGCCGGCATACAATATGGGCGTTTAGGAGGGTCACGTGTATTCTTTCTGACAAATACAGCGCATCCGATTTAAGGGAGGTTATTGGGACACAACACTAAATTATTGCGGCAGGGGCGTCGAGTTTGTTACCGTTCTGTCAAAAGCTCCTGTGTCTCAGTAATAAACCCTTAGAAAATAAAAAATGCTTGCAAATAAAAAAAATATTTCATAACGTTCTTATTGGACTTTTCAAGATACTACGGCGGCTTACGAATCTGATCTTACCATACTGAACTCTGCGGATTGTTGTTGATATTGAATTTTGTGATAACAGGAGATGAATTGCGGATTATTACTCAGAATTATGAAGAAAATTGTGTAGTATTGTTACCAAATTTTCGTGTTATCTAGCAAATCAGCAATCATGATAAATTTCTATTTATTGAGTTAATTATTAGTTATTGGATTTTACTGGTCTAAGGAGGAGATATGAGAATACTTCGACATATTGGCTCGCTGGCTTTCGTGCTGGGACTCTTCACTGTAGTATTTGTCGGGATACCATGGTACGTCATCGTTGGCGATCCGAATGTTCCGATTGTGCCCTCGTGGCTTCAGATAGCCGTTTTCTGCCTTCTGGGTGGTATCCTTGTTGTTCTGCTGACAGTGGCTCTCGAACAAAGGAAAAAGAAGACGTCGGGTGAGGGACCACTGCCTGTTGAACATGATCGCACGGTTTTGCTATTGAATTCTACTGCGCTGCCCGGCAGAGAGGTCACGGAGATTCTCGGTATCGTTCAGGGGCATACGGTATACGCTATATGGCTTGGCAAAAACCTATCCGCCTTGGTCAGGTTGATCCTTGGCGGTGAACTGACTGAATACACAGAGATGATGGGGAGAGCGCGGGCAGCAGCTACCGGCAGGATGATCGCCCAGGCAGCAGAGATGGGGGCGGACGCAATAATCAATGTCCGCTATATGACCACGAGTGTTGTGGGGAGTGCGGCTGAACTTTTAGCTTACGGCACAGCTGTTAAGCTCAGCGAATAGACCGCCTTGAGGGAGGTTATTGTTATCTGTAAGATTCATATTACGTGTACACAATACTAAATTATTTCAGCAGGGGCGTCGAGTTTGTTATCGTTCTGTAAAAAGCACCTGTGTCTCCCGCTCCTGCATCATAAACACGGCTTGAAACCGAGACAGTAAAAATTGCAGAATTTATTTTTGTGCCCCCGTAGTAGCATTATTTATGACTTATCAATATAAAAATGATATTATAATGAATATTAGAAAAAACATTTTAAAAGGTTTAAAAAGTATTGGTAATGCAACAGTTTCACTTATTGGTTTACTTGTTCTCCTGTGCATATTCTATATAGTAATGTTTTATGATAGTATTTTAAACGAATTAGTCCAAAAAGGAGGTTGGTGGTGGAGCGTAATAAGCCAATTACGGTTAATTATACCAATTGGAATCGGAATAATTATATATACTTTAATAAGAAAAATGGTTAATATATTCAGAAAATCAAAATAATCCTTAGTCTTAAACAATCTATCATAATGTCAATACATTCCTTAATTTTTATTGTTCAAATAGAATAATGAAATTATCAAAACATACTTAGAAACAATTTTTATAATATAAAATTCTAGTATTAGGTGGACACAACACTAAATTACTGCGGCAGGGGGCGTCGAGTTTGTTATCATTCTGTAAAAAGCCTCTGTGTCGCCCGCTTCTGCCTCAGAAACGCGGCTCGAATACAAGACAGTAAAAAATTTGCAGAATTTAGTATTGTGTCCACGAAATACCGCAAAGTCTCGATTCTTAAAGAAAGGCCAAAAATAATTGATAGATGCCAATTTAGAATCAGGTTGGAAGCAGCATTTTCCGACGTACGAATTCAAGAAGCGAGATGTAGCTATTGAAGAGTACAGAACGTCTGCAAAAAACTTGGAGTCGGAAGAGCGTGTTTTCTTAAACGCTTCAAATATTGCATTAATCGTCGCTGTGGGTCTTGGTTCCCTGGCGGTTGGCTCACTTGAGCAACTCACTGAGCAATTTGGGGCTATAATTCCAGCGCCATTAACACTAGGCGTTCTTCTTATAATAACAGCAGGCTTTTCTTTAGTCGCATTGACGTATTTTGCAGATCGGCAAAAGTCTGTTGTTTTTGCAGCAAGAAAGGTAATCGTTCTTAGAAGGATGCTGGGGCTTAGTTACGGTGCGATTCAACTTGTACTACCGAATTGGCGAATTGAGGGCGCGGATGAGCCATTTGCAGTTCGTCTTTTCCCTGGGTGGAATACTTACGTGACGTATCCATATTATGCGCTAGCTGGAATTTCCTCCGCGGTAATATTCTTCCTTCTGACAGTATTGTGTGCACTTTTCCTTGCGTACATTTACCGGAAAGCACTCTTAGATATACACGAAAGCATTATATTATTATTGATACAAAACATGGCGCGATTTATTCGACTGAAACTTGTAACAAATTTTGAATACATTATCTACCGCGCTACACTAGCCCGATATGAATTTGTCCGTTTAAAGATTGATCTCACAAATTTAAAGAAAATCCTTGTTTTTATAGAAGATCGCACCTTCTTTACACATCATGGCCTAAGTGCTCGTGCCTTTTTACGAGCTCTCTTAGGTCTTGTTAAGTTAAAGCGGCGGTCCGGTGGCTCTACAATCACACAGCAGTTAGTTAGAACGTTATTCGTGCATGAGCCTACAAAACTTATTAGGAGAAAGATTATTGAAATATTTTTGGCGCTCTGTTTTAATCGAGTATTTACGAAGAGCGAACAGCTTGAGATTTATCTTGCGTCAGTAAAATTTGATCGTGGTGTTCTTGGCGTTATAAAGGCTATGCACCATTTTTGGGGTGGTATTATTCCGAATCCTTCCACATCACAGTCGTTTTTCCTTATAGAAAGAATATCAAACATATATTCTCGACTTTTAACTGAAAAAATAATACAGACGGCTAACTCAGCGATGGAATCGGGTCTGATGAAAATAGATGATACTCATGAACTACACAAGCTATATTATGATGCAGTGACTAATGGAAAGATTACAGACTGCAATGGCGGGATTGAGCGCATGGCGGTAGCTTTTGGTACAGCTCGACAATGCGCTGCATCAAACAGCTAAAAGCGGCGGCTGAGCTTGACCTTTATTCGTAGTTCCCTCTGTGCTTGATTTTTTAAAAACTTTCCAAATCGCCACAAATTTTTGCATATAGCTGCCAATAATCTGATAAAAAAAATTTGCATAAGTTAAATATTATTTTTAAATTCCTGCCTTTAATATTCTGATGATATGAATTGAAGTTGAAAAGGAGAGGTTATGGTTCGGAGATTGGGTTTGATTTTTTTGTTGGTTGGTATTTTATCCGGGAATGTTACTGCTCAGGAGAACAATTTTGGCGCGGGGATTATTTTAGGCGAACCGACCGGACTCTCGGCAAAATTGTGGATGGACAGCACAAAAGCATTCTCCGCTGCTTTAGCATGGTCGTTCGTCGATGAAAGTTCTTTACATATGCATTTAGACTATATTGAACACAAATTTAACCTGATCAACGTTGAAAAAGGCAGGATGCCGTTTTATTACGGGATCGGCGGAAGAATTAAACTTGAAAAAAACGACCCGCGTTTAGGAATGCGTTTCCCGCTGGGTGTTGATTATATGATGGAAGACGTCAAACTGGATTTCTTCTTTGAAATTGTACCGATCATGGACCTTACGCCAAAAACGGAATTCAATATGAATGTCGCCGTCGGGTTCCATTACTCATTCGGGAACCTGATAAATATGCCGGACTAAAACCGCCTCAAAGCGGCACTTCTCAACTCAATCGTCAGGCTGCCTTGCCTTCAATAATTAAAATTACATCAATCAAAACTTTAGCAAATTTATTTAAGATTACCTATATTGACAAGATCTATAGCTGTCATGCTGAATTTATTTCAGTATCTTAATCAATGTAAAACCAGATCCTGAAACAAGTTCAGGACGACACATGGGTGGCACACCCAAACTGGTTTGGGGGTGAAATTCATTATCTAATATCAAACATAATTCAAAATTTACCAAAGTACTATTACATCAATAATAAGAAGAAGGTCTTTATATGGAAGAAGAATTCAAAAAATTGTTTACGAGCCGGTGGAAAGAGTATTTTGCGAAGGCTGAGTTCCCTGTCGCATATTTTTATACCGATGAAGTTACAGACGATGAGCTCAAAGACACAAAAAATGAGCATCTTTGCCTGGTCTGTAATTTGAACCGCGTGAGAGAAGGACATACTTTTGTATATAGTTCGGAGAGTTCGGGATGTCCGGGCGGTAAACGTTATACCGGTTTTTCGCAAACATTAATGCCGGATTTCGAATATTTCCTGTCCTGCGGCATACCCGGTGAAATGGAAGGAGAACGCTATAAGAAATCGCCGGATTTAGTAAAAGAGTATTTAAAAGATCAATCTCCTTTCGAGGCGCCCGGCAAATATCTCGTATTCAAACGATGGGATAAATTGTCGGAAAAAGACCGGCCTTCAGCGGTTATCTTTTTTGCGGCAGCGGATGTTTTGTCGGGTCTTTTCACTTTGGCGAATTTTGATAAGGCTGATCCGCACGGCGTTATTTCGCCCATGGGATCGGGATGTTCTTCAATAGTGAAATATCCTTTGGATGAAGCGAATTCCGGTAATCCGAGATGTATTTTGGGCATGTTCGATGTTTCTGCACGCCCTTGTGTTCCGGAGAGAACGCTTACTTTTACAATTCCAATGAAGCGATTCGAGGAAATGGTACATAATATGGATGAGAGTTTTCTTATAACAAAATCCTGGGATATTGTAAAAAAGAGAATTAAAAAAAACTAACACGGCGACCTGACAAATATTAAAATATTGCGAAAAAAAATCTTGCATTTCTCCGATAAAAAATTATATTACCCCTGCTATATTAATATAAATCTATAACAAAATTGCGTAAGAAAAAGTAGATTCGACATTAGTAAATCGGCATTCGACATTCGGCATTCGACATTCTTCAGCGGGCATAGCTCAGTTGGTAGAGCATCAGCTTCCCAAGCTGGTGGTCGCGGGTTCGAGCCCCGTTGCCCGCTCACAATTGACCTGAGTGCGGGTTATTAAATTAATACCTGCATCTCGGGTTTTTTGTATTTTGCCGTGTCATGTAGTTGTAAGATTTTTTTAAGATTTATCTTTATAAATGATGTTACCGAACTTCTGTAAAAATTATTTTTTCGCATAATCTCAGTTTGTATAATATTGACATATAGAGATTGCTTCTCCCCCGAGTACTCGGGGGATCGCAATGACAGCATTATTCTTATCTGTCATTGCGAGGATCCCCCCGCTAAAGCGGGAGGAAACGTGGCAATCTCAATACTGACTCTAAATCAAAACTCATATGTAAATTTTAATAATTACAAAAGTTCAGTGATGTTATTTAAAATTACCTGGAGGCAATTTTTTTAAGGAACGGTTTTTGCAGTCAATAGCATAATTATTCATACAAGATTACCATTATTTGTAAAAATGAGTAAAAATGCAAAAAAACCGTGTGAATTCACTTATAAATGAGAAATGTTTTATAAAATTCAATAAATTTTAATATATTAAGAAAATTTTCAGGGGATAAAGGATAAATGCTTCATATATTGCAAAAAACTTTTAAAGGTGGAATACATCCTCCCGAAAATAAAGATATTTCCGCAGCAAAACCTATCGAGAGACTTCCGCTTCCGGGTTATGTTGTGATACCGCTTCAGCAGCATATCGGAAAGCTGTCGGAAGCGCTGGTGCAAGCCGGTGATGATGTAGTAACCGGTCAGCCGGTCAGCAAGGCATCCGGATTCGTATCGCTTCCTTCTCATTCGTCTATATCCGGTAAAGTCAAAAGTATCGAGTCTTTTCCTCACCCGCTCGGTCAAAAAGTTCCGTCTGTTATAATCGAGGGCGACGGGGAAGACCGTATGAGTGAACAGATCAAGTTCCAGGCGGATTATATGTCGCTGCCTCCAGATGAGATGAAAAGGCGGATTACTGAAGCAGGCATCGCTGGTATGGGCGGTGCTACGTTCCCGACGCACGTAAAGCTCTCACCTCCGCAGGATAAACCTATCGATACTGTAATCCTGAATGGGGCGGAGTGCGAGCCGTATTTAACGGCAGACCACAGGCTAATGATAGAGCACACCGAAGAGATCGTTGAAGGATTCCGTATCATACTCCGCATACTTGGTGTAAGCCGTGGAATAATCGCCATTGAAAAAAACAAACCGGACGCTATTTTTCTATTTGAGAAGTTTACTAAAGATGATCCGAATCTTGAACTTCTGCCTCTGAAAGTAAAATATCCTCAGGGAGCGGAAAAACAGTTGATTTTTGCCTCTACCGGACGCCGTGTTCCCGCCGGAAAACTCCCCATGGAGGTCAGGTGCCTTGTTCATAATGTCGGCACCGCCAAAGCAATATATGAAGCCGTGGCTTATCAAAAACCTTTAATTGAGCGTGTCGTTACCGTAACGGGGGCTGTGAAAGAGCCAAAGAATATTCGCGCCCGGATAGGAACTCCACTGCGGAATTTAATAGAATTTTGCGGAGGATTTGTAGGTACACCGGGAAAAGTTATAATGGGGGGACCCATGATGGGAGTTGCGCAATATACTATTGACGTTCCCGTTATCAAGGGAACCTCCGGTGTGGTGGTTCTCCCGTCGGAACAGGTGCGGGAAATGCGGCTCCAGCCCTGTATTAACTGTGGAAGGTGTGTTAAAGTTTGCCCGATGAATATTATGCCGAATCTTGCAGCAACGTATATTGAAAACAATCTCTGGGAAGAAGCTAAGTCTGCCGGAGCATTGGATTGTATGGAATGCGGGTCCTGCGGTTATGTCTGCCCTGCGGGTCGAAACATCTTGCATAATATCCGGTTCGGGAAATTTATGATTCTGGAACAGGAAAAAGCTTCAAAGAATTAATCACTTTATGTGCTATGGATGAAGAACCAAAAACCGATTCGGAGCCTAAACTAACAGTCAGCTCTTCTCCCCATATTTACACAACGGAATCAATCCCGAAAATCATGTATTCGGTTGTGGCGGCATTAATGCCGGCATTTATAGGTGCATTGTACTTTTTCGGATGGAGAGCTTTATGGTTGACAGCGATTGCGGTCTTAGTTTCTATTGTAACTGAGGCGATCATTCAGAAATTCCGCAAGGTAGATATAACGGTTACCGATGGGAGCGTTATCGTCACGGGAATTCTACTGGCTTTCAATCTGCCTGCGGGCGTTCCGTGGTGGATACCGGCGGTCGGGGCATTCTTTGCGGTAGCGATTGGAAAACACGCATTTGGGGGTCTGGGATTTAATCCGATGAATCCTGCTTTACTGGGGCGTGCGTTTTTGATGGCTTCCTGGCCTGTGCACATGACCACAGACTGGACAAATCCTCACGGAGGAACACTATCGGGATTGGCAGCGATAACGGGCTCAACCCCGTTGGCAGTTGTAAAAGACGCCATGAAAGATATTTCTGACGGTGTTAATGTCGAGGGAGCACAGTCTGTTCTGGAATCCACGCGCGATCTTTACTTTCCATTGTTCTGGGGCCGTGTGGGCGGATGTATAGGGGAGACATCGGTTTTACTACTGCTTATCGGTGCAATATACCTCTTTTATAAAAGATACATTCCGTATCAAATTCCCGTTGCCTATATAGGGAGCGTGATAATTATTGCCTGGATTTTCGGAGGGGAAGGATATTTCAGTGGTGACTGGATTTTTCATGTTCTGGCAGGCGGATTGATACTTGGTGCATTTTTTATGGCAACGGACATGGTTACGAGTCCCTCATCTCCGAAAGGACAATGGATTTTCGGTTTGGGATGCGGGGTGATTACTATGGTTATTCGCCTGGTTGGCGGTTATCCGGAGGGGGTATCATATTCAATCCTTCTCATGAATTTATTAACACCCCTGCTGGATCGCTATACCAGACCGAAAGTATTTGGAGCATAAAAGTGTCATATACAATCAAATTAGCAGTAACCCTCGGAATAGTCTGTATTATTGCGGCATTTGCCCTGGGGGGAGTATATGAAATTACAAAGGGCCGAATTGCATTTGAACGGGAGAGGGTGATGAAGGAGGCGCTGCAAAATGTTCTTCCCCGTGCAAAAAATATTATTCAAACGACAACACCGGAAGGAAAAGTATATTTTCGGGGTTTTGCTGCGGAAGACACGTCCGCCGCACCGGTCGGATATGCGATTTTAGCTTATGGCAAAGGGTATTCGAGCACTATACAAGCCCTGGTAGGTGTTGAAAAGTCCGGAGAAATTACCGGGATACAAATACTCTTTCAGCAGGAAACCCCGGGGCTCGGTGCAAAAGCGGAAGAGGTGCTTTACGGTGAGACGGATTCATGGTTTCAGCGGCAGTTTAAAGGAGCATCCGGTTTAGAGGTTGCCGTGGATAAAGACGGTGGGAAAATACAAAGCATTACCGGCGCTACCATTACTTCACGGGCGGTTGCTAATTCGATAAAATCCGAAATGGAATGGCTTAAAAAAGAAGGACTTATCCTGTCGGAAAGTGATAGGTTATATTAAGTGTCTGTTCTGAAAAATTAATATTTTCTTTATATCTTTTTTAAAAGTAACCGGGAATTTTTAAAAGATTAAGTAAGAGTACTAATATGAAAAGGAGCTTAGTTCAGGAGTTTACAAAAGGTTTTATTGACGAGAATCCGATTGCCCGTCTGGTTTTGGGTCTTTGTCCGGCTCTTGCGGTTACTACTTCGCTGATAAACGGGATCGGTATGGGAATAGCTGCAACCTTTGTCCTGGTTTGCTCTAATACTATTGTCTCGATGATCAAAGGAGTTGTCCCCAAAAAGATACGCATACCAATCTTTATTGTGGTTATCGCTACATTTGTAACCATTGTTGAAATGGTGATGGCTGGATTTGCCCCGGTACTGTATAAGGCGCTTGGAATATATGTGCCCCTTATTGTGGTCAACTGCATAATTCTTGGCAGGGCGGAGGCATTTGCGAGCAAAAATAGTGTCGGGCGTTCTATTCTGGACGGTTTAGGGATGGGTGTCGGATTTACTATGATTCTTGCGGTTATAGGTTCTATCCGGGAAATTCTTGGCGATGGAAAGATACTCGGTTTTCCCCTTTTCGGTCCGGACTTTGAACCGGTTCTGATAATGATATTGCCGCCGGGGGCGTTTTTCGTGATAGGAATTCTGCTCGGGATTTTTAAATGGTCGGACTTGCGGCAAGAGAAAAAGAAACTGCAGAGCATCGTTCATTAGTATTACAAAGCTGAATTAAATCAGGTGTAAAATGGATATTAAGATACTATTAATTATTGCAATATACTCGATTCTTATCCAGAACTTTGTCCTGACACGGTTTTTAGGGCTATGCCCGTTTCTCGGAGTTTCCCAGAAAATCAGTTCGGCAGTAGGGATGGGAATGGCGGTAATTTTCGTAATGTCGCTGGCTTCGGCGATTACCTGGGCTGTTTATACGTATTTTCTTGATCCGTCTACGAGTATTCTTGGATTTTTCTTTTCCGAAGAAACTCTTCCTAACCTTACATTTTTGCGAACAATTGCGTTCATACTTGTTATTGCTTCTCTTGTTCAATTTATTGAGATGGTGCTGCAGAAAAAAGTCCCCACGCTCTACCGGGCTCTGGGGATATATCTGCCTTTGATTACGACCAACTGCGCAATACTTGGAGCAGCAGTATTAAATATTGATGGTTTTAGCGCTATCGGTCTGGACGGGAAACTCACATGTATCCAGAGTGTAGTGCAGGGATTTTCCGCAGGGGTAGGATTCCTGCTTATGCTCATTTTAATGTCGGGCATACGTGAAAAACTGGAACTTGAATCAATACCGGAGTCATTGAAGGGAGTCCCCATTGCCTTTATTATGGCGGGACTTATGGCAATTGCATTTATGGGATTTTCGGGTTTATCTATTTAAATGAAACGAATTTCCGGTAAAAATTTGCTTATAATATAAATGAGAGGTTTTTTATATTCGTTTAGTCAAATGATTTTATTCGATTAAAATTAGCGAAATTTTTAAATAAAAATAATTTCTGCACAATGTTAAAAATTTGATATACTTATTCATTAAGTAATAGATTTCGTGAAGGATTGACAATTTATGTTTACAGTAATTGCATCAGTAGTGATACTGGGAGTAATAGGTATTGTATTCGGAGCAATATTGGCGTTTGCATCTCGTGTATTTGCAGTAGAGGTTGATCCCCGCATTGAAAAAATTGAAGATATTTTACCGGGTGCAAATTGCGGGGCTTGTGGAGCCACAAGTTGTTTTGCGTTTGCCGAGGCGGTTGTTCAGGGTAAACTGCCGGCAAATTCCTGTGTGCCGGGTGGTGGAGAAGGTGCAGGTAAAATCGGAGAGATTCTCGGTTGTGAAGTGGAAGAAAGCAGAGAAATGAGGGCTGCCGTCAGGTGTAAGGGAGGCTTAGAAGAATCTCAGCAGAAATTTATGTATTTAGGCGTTAAAGACTGCTGGGCAGCAACTCTCCTTTCCGGGGGTAATAAGGCGTGCGAGTATGGATGCCTGGGACTTGGCTCTTGTGTCGAAGCATGCCCATTCAATGCGGTGGTCATGAATAAAAACGGTCTTCCGGAGGTGTATCCAGAACTGTGCACCGGCTGCGGTCTGTGTGTTGAAGCATGCCCGCGTGGAATTATCGAACTTATCCCGAAAGAACAAAAAATTTATTTAGCCTGCATGAATCCGGGAAAAGGAAAGACTGTTACGGCGGTTTGTGATGTCGGATGTAACGGCTGCACTCTGTGCGCCAATCCTAAAACGACACCTTCGGGAGATATTAAAATGGAAGGAGATCTCCCGGTTATTAATTTCCAAAATAATAAAAATCTCATTGCCGGAGCCTACCGCTGTGCAAAAAATTCGTATGTAGTAGAGGTTTCTTTTGCGTCTGTGGAATATGATATCAAAAAATGTAACGGCTGTCCCGATCAGCCGAAACCTTTATGTGTTAAGGTCTGTCCCGTTAAAAACTGCCTGACATTTGATGAAGATACAAAAAAAGCTCAACTGAGTAAAGAGATGTGCATCGGCTGTGAATTATGTGTTAGTGAATGTCCGGTTGGAGCGTTCAAACCAGTAGAAGAAAAAGAAGGAATTGAACATGTCATCGAAGAAAAAATGTGATCGGAGAAAATTTTTAAAATATTCTCTTTCCGTGGCTGCAGGAGGTACAACACTTGCCCTTTTAAGCCCTCAACTGCGTTTGGGCGAACGGCTGCTTTACTTGCTGGCTCCTCCTGATGAAAAACCCGTTAAAAAAACGGTAATCGCTATGGGCACATTTATAACAATTTCTGTTTATGATAAAAAAGAGGAAGATTATAATCATATCATAGAGCACGCTTTTGATGAATTCCGGACTGTGGATAAATTGATGAGTACATTTAAAGAAGAGAGTGATATATCACAGGTCAATAAATATGGGGGGATTAAGAGCCTGAACGTAGACCCGCAGGTTTGTGAAGTCGTCGAAGCAGCAAAAACAATGGGGGACAGAAGCAGCGGCATTTTTGATTTTACTATCCTCCCGCTTCTCAAGGCATACGGATTCCGCGATAATCACCCCCGTACTCCCGATCCCGAAACTATGGAGAAGGCACTTTATTTAGTGGATTATAGGAAGGTGTCTATTGATAAAGAAAACCATGCAGTCGGATTAGAAACCTCCGGGGCACAGATAGACCTGGGTGGAATTGCGAAGGGGTATGCAGTTGACAGAGCGATAAATATTCTCCGTTCGCACGGCGTTCAAAAAGCTGTAATTAACGCAGGGGGGGATATTTTTGCAATCGGCGCCCCCGATGAAAAAGAAGGCTGGCTCATCGGCATTCAGCATCCCTTATACCCGCAAAAGATTGCCGCTACCGTTCTTATCAGTGACCGGGCTATTGCTACGTCCGGCAATTATGAAAACTATATCGTTATAAATGATGAACATTTCGGACATTTGATAGATCCCGGAACGGGAAATCCGTCAAACCCGGTGTTGAGCGCTACAATTGTTGCCTCCTCTGCCATGGAAGCGGACGCTCTTTCCACTTCTGCATTCCTCATGGGACAGGATAATGGCTCCCGGTTTACTCAGAACCAAGAATGCACCGAAGGTATCTTTATTACAAAAAAATCCGACCGGAAAATCGATTTCAAAACCACCGACAACTTCCCCAAATTTGAGGTCGTGTAAATATAGTGCATTGAAAATTTTATTATCCAACCTTGATTAATTTATAACAGTACTTTGGCAAATTTTGATTAATTGTAATATTTAATGTGTACGGATACTTATTAAACAAGTAAAATATGTTTGTGTCATTCCTGCGAAAGCAGGAATCCATTGAGCAATTATCAACATAAAGGACTGGATTCCTGCTTTCGCAGGAATGACAGATGTGAACTTACAAAATTTGCCAAAGTCTTGTTATAAATCCTCATTCTGTCATGTCCCGGGTACTCGGAGCATCTTAAAAAAGATTCTGATCCCGCTTAGCGAGACAGAATGACAGGTCGCCGTAATTTATATTAAATTAACAGCTTATGAAGTTAATTATGAAGATTTATGAATTATTCAGGTTAGTAACACCCTCAATCCCGCTAAGCGGGATGGGGGTGCCACCCAACCTGAAATAGTCATTGCGAGTCTCCCTCCCGCTATGCGAGAGGGAGACGTGGCAATCTCTTCTTTATCCCGCTAAGCGGGATGAATTATTCAGGATAAAAAGTATGGCAATATTTTGAATATAATATTAAAACAAATGTATGCAATTTTATAAAAACAATACAAATAGCTTGCAATTATTAAACTGTATTTTTATCTTAAATTATATAATTTACCCTGCCAATCATCTACGTACAGGATGGGTGTTATACATAACGCCCCCAACCAGGAAGAAATTTGTATATTTCTCCTACTCAGGAACAGCGAGATGTATAATGCCCGTACCTAAGGAATGTTACACATAATACCCGTATATATCATCGGTCAGTTTTAAGCTAAAAGCAAAAACTAAAGATGAAAGTACCGGAAAAAACACTAAAATACAGGAGGTGTTACAATGATTCATTCACGTGCATTTTTTACGGTGGTTTGTTCGTTATTATTAGTATTATTCGTTTCCACCGCACAGAGCCAGACAATCATCCGGAATACCGATCCGGAACAGCGCATGAATTGGTATAATGAACATGTCGCTATGAAAGACATTTCACTGTTCAGGGACCTGGAGTGGAGTTTTATCGGTCCTACTAATATTAGCGGCAGGTGTACCGACGTTGCGGTTGCGACGCCGTACAACGAAAATTATACTGTATTCATGGCTGCCGCATCCGGGGGTGTATGGAGAACGACCAATGACGGTACGACCTGGGAACCGGTATTTGACCAGGGTCCGTCGACTTCTATCGGTGATGTAACAATTGCCCCGTCAGATAATAATATTGTATGGATAGGAACCGGGGAAGCGAACATTTTCCGCAGTTCGATGGCTGGTGCGGGCGTATTTAAATCCACCGACGGAGGCGATACCTGGCAGCACATGGGTCTCGTCGGTACGCATACCATTCCCAGGATAGTCATTCATCCGGAAAATCCCGATATTGTGTACGTTGCAGCTTCCGGGCATGAGTGGACCTGGAATGAAGACCGGGGCGTTTACAAAACAACGAACGGCGGAAGAAGTTGGGACAAAATCTTCTATGTAAATGAAAGAACAGGGGCTATTGATCTGGTGATGGACCCGTCAAACAGCAATACGCTCTACGCCTCAACGTGGGAGAGAATTAGAAGACACTGGAACGACCCGAGAGTAGAACCCGGAATGTCCGGCAGCAGTATTTATAAAACGACGGACGCAGGAAGAAACTGGGAAGAAATAACGAATGGACTTCCGAGAGCGGAACACAGGGGCAGAATAGGTATTGATGTATGCCTGTCTAATCCAAATGTTGTTTACGCTTTTATCGATAACTATGAGATCGGGGAACCTGCGGAACCGGGAGCAACTGATTCCTATGGACGCCCGGTAACCGGTCGTATTAAAGGCTCGGAAGTATACCGTTCCGATGACAAAGGTAGAAGCTGGAGAAAAATGAGTGATCCAAGCATAGGGCGTTTTGGAGCTACCTACGGATGGGTTTTCGGTCAGATACGCGTTGATCCTAACGATGAGAATACAATATATGTAATGGGACTTGGCTTGAACGTGTCTAACGATGCCGGAAAAACATTTCGCTCATTACGCGGTATGCACGGCGACCATCATGCCCTTTGGATCGAGCCCGCTAATTCAAATTTCCTTGTTAACGGTAACGACGGCGGCATATATTTTTCATATGACGCTGGCATAAACTGGCAGTTTTTTCCCGGCGATAAAATCCCCGCAGTCCAGTTTTTTAATATTATGTATGATATGGATGAGCCGTTTCATGTT
>LJUD01000047.1 GCA_001304035.1 bacterium SM23_31
CTTTTATATCAATAATTCACGAAAATTCTCAAAAAATAGTTCCTATATTACATCTAAAAGAGCCTGGTGTCATTACAACTAAAGAATCATACGGCTTTTTTTTATATATAGGAATGTTATATTGGGAACTACTGCCAGGAAGGAGAATTATTTATATAAACACTGATGAAGATAAACACGACGAAAAAATAGGATCATATTATACTATACACATTATTTCAATTGACAGTAATGAAGACAAGAAAATAATCCATCAGTTTAATCCTATTAAATATCCTGACAATCTATCAAAAAAGTTTCCCTTAGGAAGAGAATTTCCAATATTACAAAAAGAATTAGATAAAATATTTAAAAATAAAAAATATTTTCCTTCGGTAGAGATGATGACAATAGATGGTCATTATGCATTTGTTTTTCTATATAAATATAAAGATGCTAATAAAAAAGAAACTAATAATAATGAAAGGTTTGTAGACATATTTGATTTGAACAACGAAAAGTTTATAGGGTCATATATTTTTCCATCAAGATTTAATACTATTAAATATGGTTATGCTTATGATGGTAACAGAGACCAAGAAGGCTTTGCCGAAATCCGCAAATACAAAATTAATCCGATAGTGTACGGATCCGATAGTGTACGGTTTGCCTGAAGATCCCGACTGGAAAACTAAAAAATAATCCTCGCTTATACATTACCTATCTTTAAAAACAATCTAATCTCCGCTTCAAATTTGAGCGTTCCCGGTCGGAGAACAGAAACGAGATTGCTTCGTCTCCCGCTAAGCGGGATCCTCGCAATGACTGAAAACGCAAACAACGTTACCGGTCGGAGACCGGTAACGAGACTAAGGATGTTAGAGACTTTGAACGAGGATAAAGATATTGGATACTGGGAACGAGTGTAAATGGATTAGAGACCGGGAATGATGGTAACCGGATTAGAGACATAGATACGAGATTAAATGCATTTAGCCACTCCTCTGCTGGTTCAAGATAGTAGGGGCGAAGCATTTCATATAAAAGAAAAACTCGGATTTCTCAAACAGAATCTAATCCGGCTCCGGCGGAAAAGAATTATTCAGAAATGCTTCGCCCCCGCTACCTTCCCGGGAAATTATATAATATAGTTTATTCCCGATTGGTTATTACCGTTAAATACGCCTGCCTCCTTTTTTCTTCTTAAAGAATTTTTCCATCTTTTCTTTAAGTTCGGTGATTTCCTTTATTTTTTTCTCGCTTTCTTTCGCTAATTCGCTCTCCGGTGCAAGTTCAATGACTTTCTTATAGTGTTCTATCGGCATTTTATAGTCGTTTTTATCTTTCTTTTCGTAAGCTCTTGCCATATAAAATTGCAGTTCCGGTTCGTCTGGTTTTATCACGGTTGCATTTCCGAATGCGGCAATGGCATTCCACATTTCCATTTCGCTGCCCCCCTTGAGATAGTGGCGCCCCAGAGCGAGATAATGCATGTATTTTGCCTCTTTATGGTCCGGTTTTAATTCGAAAACTTTTTTGAAAGAAGCCGCCGCTTCATAATAATATTTCGTGTCATATTCCTTTTTAGCTGCATTAAAAAGTTCAGCCGCTCGGGCATCAATGTCGTCCAGTTTTCCAAGCTCTTCGTAAGTCAGGGTATCGGCGGGATCAATACCTGCGATATGCTCAAAATTCTCTCGTGCCTTATCAAAACTGCCGTTACGGTAATAGAATTGTGCGAGAGCCTGGTATACGGGCATGTAATCGGGATTATCCGCTTTAAGTTCTTCATATACGTCCCTCGCTTCGCGAGGCTTTTCATCTTCTTCAAGAAAATTGCCCTTTTCAAGCCGTGTTTCGATAATTCGGGATTCCACTTCCTCCCAGCCGGGTTTTAGACGCAGCGCCTCGGAGTACGCTTCAATCGCAGCATCAAATTCCTTTTTCCCGCGGTATGCATCGCCAAGACCAAAATAGGCGGTATAATCGTTCTCGTCTATTTCCACCAGTTGTTTGAACTCGGCAGCGGCGTCGTCATAATTTTGCAGGGCAAGATGTTCGTTACCCTTATTGTAAACTGTTGTACAGTGGATAAGAAGCAGTACACAGCCGGCAGTAACAGCAGATTTGATTTTCATCGTATGTTTTCCTTTTTTATAATGCTGAAAAAATTCGAAAAACTTTAAGGGGTATAATCCTTTCTGATTTATAGTTACATTCAACGCATTAATTCTTAAACGGATGGTAGTAAATTTCTTATACAATTAAAACAAGAAAATATTCCAAAAAATTATTACCGGCTTAAGATAAACATAGAAAATCGGTGAAATTCTTAAACAATCGGCATCACTATTTAACTTGACTTTGATATAAAAATTAATTAAAATAAATGTTTTATAAATTCAATTTAATGTTATTATATTTTTAGTATTAACAAATATTTGTAATAATTTGAGTTGAGGTGGCTATGGATAAATATTATAACGTTATTGGCGGAGAACGGAGAGAAAGCAGTACAGGAGAACGGTTTGAAAACCGGAATCCGGCGAATTGGGATGAAGTTATTGGAACCTTCCCGCGGTCAAATGAAGAAGATGTGAATACGGCGGTTGAATCGGCTCGATCGGCTTTTAATAACTGGCGATTGGTGCCTGCCCCGAAACGGGGGGAAATTATTAAGAAAGTCGGCGATATCTTAAGCGGGAGAAAAGAAGAAATTGCCCGGTTGATGACGCGTGAGATGGGAAAAGTACTCGATGAAACCCGAGGCGACGTGCAGGAAGGCATCGACACTGCATATTATGCAGCAAGTGAGGGGCGGCGTCTGTTCGGACACAATGCCCCGTCCGAATTGCCCAATAAAATGAATATCAGCTTTCGCCAGCCGATTGGTGTCGCGGGCATTATTTCACCATGGAATTTCCCCATGGCTATTCCCACATGGAAAATTTTTCCTGCGCTGGTATGCGGCAACTGTGTTGTATTCAAACCCGCCAGCGATACTCCTGCTACGGCTGCGGTATTTGTTGATATTCTGCTTGAAGCCGGGATTCCTCCAAAAGTTGTAAATATAGTGCACGGAACGGGTAACGGTGTCGGCATTCCTATTGTAAACCATCCCGATATTAATATCATATCCTTTACCGGTTCATCGAAAGTGGGAAAGACTATTGCAGAGGCGGGCGGCAGACAGCTTAAGCGGATCTCACTGGAATTAGGCGGTAAAAATGCGCAAATCGTCATGGATGATGCTTATATAGACCTTGCACTCGATGGTGTTTTGTGGGGCGCATTCGGTACGACGGGGCAGCGCTGTACCGCAACAAGCAGGCTGATTCTTCACGAGGCAATTTACGATGAATTCATGGACAAACTGCTTAAAAGAACTCAGGCATTGAAACTCGGCAACGGATTGAATGAAGAAGTGCAGGTTGGTCCGCTTATTAATGAAGGGCAGAGAAATGTCGTTGAAAAATATGTCGAAATAGGCAAAAAAGAGGGAGCAAAAATACTCTGCGGAGGAGAACACGAAACAGACGGGGAATGTGCTAAAGGCTTCTTTTATAAACCGACTATTTTTGGTGATGTAACTCCCGGTATGACAATTGCTCAGGAAGAAATTTTTGGACCCGTACTTTCGGTAATTAAAATAAATTCGCTGGATGAAGCCATTTCCGCACTGAATGACAGTATTTACGGATTATCCTCTTCAATATATACACAGGATGTTAACGCAGCTTTTCGTGCAATGCGTGATATTGAAGCAGGCATAACGTACATAAACGGACCCACAATCGGAGCGGAATGCCACATGCCGTTTGGAGGCGTGAAAGAAACAGGCAACGGTCACAGGGAAGGCGGATGGGAAGTGTATGAATTTTTCAGCGAAACAAAAACAGTATACGTTGATTTTTCCGGAAAACTGCAGCGCGCTCAAATTGATAACAGGTAGAATAGTATCAGTTTTCGGTTAAAAGTTGCAGTTGTGTTTTTGCCTTCAGTTACAGTTGTGTTTTGGTCTTGAGTCGAAGGTGAATAACATCCCGCTTAGCAGGAACAGCGAAGACACTTTACTTTGTGACGCACATAAAAACAATCGTAAACACCAATAAACAGTAAATAATATTTGGTTTTAATTAATTGAATTCCTAATCTTACCGATTGTATAGAATTGATGGGACAGACCCGAGTACCCGGGACCGCTTTGCGAACATTCCTGTCCGTTATTCTTTCTTAATATAAATATCTGATCTTTCATGATTGAAAAAGTAGAGCAAATCGAAACCGGTGAGCCGGTTGATCTGTCGATCGATACCGCAGTTGTAACAAAGATATTAACCGGATTCATATCCGATTGTATACATAAAACTGCAAGCGAAAAAGCCATTATCGGGCTTTCCGGGGGTCTGGATTCATCAGTAGCAGCCGCATTGGCAGTAAACGCCCTGGGCGCTGATAAAGTGTTGGGAGTGGTATTACCGTACAAAACAAGTGCACGCACAAGCCGGGAAGATGCGGAAAAATTTGCACGGCACATCAAAATTACAACGGAACTAATAGACATAACCCCCATGGTAGATGCTTATTTCGAGCAGTCTCGAGTACTCGGGGCGGACGATAACCGCCGCGGTAATATGATGGCGAGACAGCGCATGTCCGTTTTGTATGATATTTCTGCACGTGAACAGGGGTTGGTTATCGGCACCAGTAATAAGTCCGAACTGCTCCTCGGGTACGGTACTATTTTTGGCGACCTTGCATGTGCCGTCAATCCTCTTGGCGATTTATATAAAACTCAAATCAGGCAGCTTGCAGAATCACTTAAGATACCGGGATACATTCGTTCAAAAACGCCGACCGCCGATTTAGTAGCCGGACAAACAGATGAGTCCGATCTGGGATTTTCATATGCGGAAGTAGACCGGTTCCTCTATTTATGGGTAGACCGGCGACAGAGTGAATCCGAATTAAAAGAATCCGGTTTTAATTCCGGTTTTATCAAGAATGTTATAACAAGAGTCAGAAGAAATCAATTTAAAAAAATGTCGCCGGTCATTGCAAAAATTTCCGCCCGGACCATAGGTCACGAATTTCGATACGCCTGGGAATGGTCGACTATACATTAACCTGTTGCAGTTAGTTTTATACTTCCGGCAGTATGTTTTATATGTAGCGGAAACCGGTTAACACATTCCTTTTTATCCCGCTAAGCGGGATGGTGGATAGTAAGGATGTCGGCAGCGTCAACAATTAGTAGCCCCGCTCCGGGCAGTCGCAGGTACAATGTGACTGAGCGGGATTATGAGGTGCAAAAACACGGAATCCTTTATGTCGTATCCACACCCATCGGCAACTTAGGGGATATCACTCTCAGGGCGGTGGAAATACTTAAAACCGTTGACCTGATTGCGGCTGAAGATACGCGCCGGGCGTCGATCCTGACACGCAAGTATGGAATTTCGACTCCGCGTATAAGCTATTATGAGCATAATGCACGCCGGCGAATTCCTGAGCTTCTCAAGAGGCTGCAGTCCGGAAAGAGTATTGCCCTTATTTCAGATGCGGGAACTCCGGGTATTTCGGACCCGGGTTATGTCCTGATACGCAATTGTATTGATTCCGCTGTACCGGTTGTTGCAATACCGGGAGCGGCTGCGTTTCTTGCGGCGCTTGTCATTTCGGGTTTGCCGACCGACCGGTTTACCTTTGAAGGTTTTTTACCTGCAAAAAATAAGCGGAAAAAGCGCCTGGAATCCATTGCCTGTGAGAATCGGACAATTGTGTTGTATGAGTCACCACACAGGATTAATCGCACCGTTAAAGATTTACTCAGTTATTGTGGTGACCGTGAGGTGGTTCTTGTCAGAGAAGTCACAAAACTGTATGAAGAAGTGATTCGTACTAACCTGTCCGGTGCTGTTGATATATTTGAAAGGAAAAAACCGCAAGGTGAATATGTCTTGATTCTCAGGGGTGCACAAAAATAACGGCATTAGTTGGTTTGTTACAATCCAAATTCAGGGGAATAGTACAATGAATTTTTTACCTGAAAGTATGCGCACATGGTATTTAAATTTAATCACTCCGGTTATTAAATTTTTCATCCGTTTGGAGATTCATCCCAATCATTTTACTACTTTGGGATTAATCATTCAGCTATTTACAATCTATTTTTTAGCTACAGGGAAATTTATTATTGGAGGAATTTTAATTTTAATTGCCGGAACGTGCGATATAATTGACGGACAGGTTGCCCGGGAAAGAGGTATCGGAACAAAATTTGGTGCACTGTATGATTCCGCACTTGACCGGTATGCAGAATTTGCAATGTTTTTTGGTATCGGATATTTTTTTATAAAACATGAATATTATTTTTCTTCGATTGTTACCTTTATAGCGCTGGGGGGTTCTCTTATGACAAGTTATATCCGTGCCAGGAGTGAAGCATTGAATTTTGACTGCCGGGTCGGCATTGTGCAGCGGGCTGAAAGAGTTGTTTATATAGGATTCGCATCAATTCTGTCGGGAATCTCGGCAATCAAGCCGTATCCGCTGATTATTGTCCTAATAATTATTGCAATTATGGCGAATTATACCGCATTCCAGCGAATAATGCACATATATAAATTAACAAACAGAGGGAGAGAATTATTAACACAAGACTCCGATGAATAAGGGCAATTATTTGATTTTAACAGTATTAAAATCCAAAATTCACAGGGCAAAAGTGACTGAAACGAGACTTGATTATGAAGGAAGCCTCACAATTGACCGCGATTTAATGGACCTTGTCGGACTTATTCCTTACGAGAAGATTCTCGTAGCAAACATAACGAACGGCAGCAGGTTCGAAACCTATGTTATCGAAGGTCCGCGCCAGTCCCGAATTTTTCTCCTGAACGGGGCGACCGCACATCTCGGTTCGGTTGGAGACTTGCTTACTATTTTTGCATTCTGCCGTGTTTCACCTGAAGAAGCAAAGTCTTTGAAGCCTCGAATTGCGGTTCTGGATAATAATAATAATAATAATAATGTATACAAAATGATTGGAGGCGAGGATATTGGGTAAAGCTCTACATATTGAAGAAAGTAACGGAAAGTTAGGCGTATTAATTCCCGGATTGGGCGCTGTCAGCACTACGTTTATCGCAGGTGTAAACGCTGTATTAAAAGGAATAGCCCAACCGATTGGTTCGTTGACGCAAATGGGAACGATCAGGCTGGGGAAACGCACGGATAAAAATGTGCCTGCCATAAAGGATTTTGTTCCGCTTGCACGCCTTGAAGATATGGTTTTTGGCGGCTGGGATATTTTCACGGATAATTGCTACCAGGCGGCAATAAATGCCGGAGTGCTCGATGAACGTCTCCTTAACCAGGTTAAAAATGAACTGGAGAGAATCGAGCCGATGAAGGCGGTTTTTGATAAAAAGTATGTTAAAAAACTCGACGGTTCGAATGTTAAATCGGGTAAAACCAAATATGATCTGGCAATGCAATTGATCGAAGACTGCCGGAGGTTTAAAGATGAAAACAAACTTAACCGCTTAATAATGATATGGTGTGCGAGCACCGAAATCTTTCTAAAACCTACCTCAACACATCAGACTTTAAGCAACTTCGAGCAGGGATTAAAAAACAATTCTCCGGATATTTCCCCGAGTATGATATATGCCTATGCCGCTATTTCATCCGGTATACCGTTCGCAAACGGTGCTCCGAATCTCACGGTTGACATCCCTGCGCTTACGGAGTTTGCCCGTGACATGGATGTCCCTGTAACCGGCAAGGATTTTAAAACCGGACAGACATTGATGAAAACCATCGTTGCCCCGGGTTTAAAAGCACGTTTGCTCGGTTTACGCGGCTGGTTCTCTACAAATATACTCGGGAATAGGGATGGAGAAGTACTTGATGATCCGGATTCGTTTAAAACTAAAGAAGAAAGCAAACTTTCCGTCCTTGAGTACATCCTGCAGCCCGATAAGTATCCCGAATTATACAATGATATAACACACAAAGTAAGAATCAATTACTACCCGCCCCGCAGGGATAACAAAGAAGGATGGGATAATATCGATGTTTTCGGCTGGCTCGGCTATGATATGCAAATAAAGATTAATTTCTTGTGCCGTGACAGTATTCTTGCCGCACCGATTGTACTTGACCTGGTGCTCTTTCTCGATCTGGCTAAACGGTGTAAAATGCGGGGTATCCAGGAATGGCTTTCATTTTATTTTAAAAGTCCGATGTGTGCACCGGACCTCTACCCCGAGCACGATTTATTCATACAATTAATGAAATTGAAAAATACTCTCCGCTACATCAAAGGCGAAGAACCGATTACGCACCTCGGTATGGAATATTACGATTAGGAAATTTAACCGCAGAGTTCGCAGAGACCTTGTAGCATATTTTTGTATACTATAATTACTGTTCTGATAATTCTATTAAAACTTTATTTTCTATTATTTCTCTTTGTTTTTTGTGTCTTCTTTGAGTTCTCTGCGGTTAATCCCGCTTAGCGGGATAGTTCCGGCGTGTCCGGGTTAGGTTTTAGATTTAATACGTATCACAAAAAAATACAGATAATGACAGAAGAATCTAAACAGCCTCAGGGCGCGCTTAAAGAATTTCTTAAAACCTCTCTTCCGGCAGTTATTGATTTGTCAAGCCAGCCGTTAGTATGGCTCTATGAGGCGGTTCTAATAAGTCAAGTTAGTATTGCTGCTCTCGGCGGTGTAGGGTTAGCGTTTCAATTTATCATTGTCACATTAACAGCTGTGCTTACCTTTGTAATAGGGAGCTCATTGATAATTAACCGGCATCTCGGTCGCGGCGATACATGGGCGGCAAATCATATTCTCGGACAATCGATGATGCTTGGGATTGGGCTTGCATGTATCATAGGTTTTATCTGGTATGCCGGCGCTCCGTTGTTTTTCAGGATTATTAACGAAAGCGAACCGATTGGAACGGTCTCCGGTATTAAGTCCGGAATTCAATATTTACAAACAATTGCATATTTTGCGCCGGTCATCATCATTTGTTTTATCGGGCTCGGTATCATTCGAGGTTCCGGTGACACACATTTTGCGTTAATAATCAATCTGGTTATTATCGGAATAAATATAGTTCTTGCGCCTTTGCTCATTTTCGGTCGGCTTGGTTTTCCAGAATTAGGAGTGGTTGGTCTTGCGCTTGCAAAGGGGATTGCTTTTTCTGTAGGGTTACTTTTAACGGCTGTTTTACTCAGGAGCAGGAAATGCCGCCTGTTTCTTTCAATGCGTGAAATGACCACACCGAAATGGGAAAGTGTTAAACTGCTTTTTAAAACGGGATTTCCAACTACGGTCGAACAACTCACACAGTCATTCGGTCTTTTAGTAATCTCCTTATATGCAGCGCGTCTTAGTGTAGTTGTTCTTGCCACTCACCAGATTCTGCTTCTCATGCAGGCAGTCATGTCCATGTTTTACCAGGGATTGGGCATGGGTTCTATGACCATTATAGGCAAAAATGTAGGAGCTGAGGAGCATCAACGCGCTGAACGCACCGCTAAAGTAGCCGGGAGAGTAACGTTATTAATCGTTCTTATTATTGTTTTATTAATTTCTTTATTCTCATCAGCAATACTTCATTTCTTCACAAACGATCAGGATGTTTTAAATCTCGGATTAAAAGTAATAATCATTTTTGCCCTGATTCAAATACCGAAAGGACTGAATGCTGTACTTACAGGTAATCTTCGAGGAGCAGGTGAGTTGAAGTGGCTTATGTGGTTGACAATAATAGGTGTGCTCATTTTTGAGGTAAGCGTCACCTGGGCAGTTGTTTTTGTATTTCAGTTTGCATTAGCCGGTATATGGTTTGTTCATGGCTGCGACGAAGCTACACGTTCCCTGTTCAATTATGTTCGTTTCCGCAACGGGAAATGGAAATTTCAAAACGCCTGATCCCCTTTTTCCCACGTAATCGCATAAAATTAATTGCACATCTCTTTTCAGTTTAATATATTTATAGTAATACTATAATGTTATGTGCCGAATACTTATTTGAAACAATGTGTTAAATTTATTGGATTAATATGGTTAAATAAATTATAAACTCTTATGGCAAAAAATATATCAAGTACATCCCAATTATTTCACTACATAGGGATGCTTGCGGAAAAGATGAACACGGAAGTATATGTTGTCGGCGGATATGTGCGGGACAAATATCTCGGGCGTGATGTAAAAGATATAGATTTCACGGTGATAAACGATGGAATCGGGTTTGCCCGGGCGCTCGCCAATGCATTGGGCATGAATAACATAGTCTGCTTTGAGAAATTTGGCACGTGCATTATTCCGTATAAAGATTATAAACTTGAATTTGTGCAAGCCCGTTCCGAAAAGTACGAACCGGGTTCACGTAAACCGATAGTCTCAGTCGGAGATTTGCATACCGACCTCGAAAGACGGGATTTTACTATTAATACACTGGCACGAAAATTGACGCGTGAAGGTCCGGGCAAAATGGTTGACCTGTTCAATGGAAGGGAAGATTTAAAAAATAAAATCATCAGAACGCCGCTTGATCCGTTAGTTACCTTTGATGATGATCCATTGAGGATGATCAGGGCAGTTCGGTTTGTTGTCTGCCTGAGATTTACTATTGATTCAGATACATTACAGGCTATAAAAGAAAAACGTGATAGGATAAAAATTGTCTCACAGGAACGTGTTACCGATGAGTTTGTGAAAATTTTGCAAGCCGATATTCCGTCAATCGGTCTCGACCTTTTACGTAAAACAGGTCTGCTTGAGATCATTTTTCCCGAACTGTATCAATTAATCGGTGTCGACCAGCGGGGAACATATCATCATAAAGATGTCTGGTTTCATACCTTAAAGGTGGTCGATAACGTTGCGGCTGTATCACGCAAGTTCGAGCTGCGCCTGGCTGCATTATACCACGACGTTGCAAAGCCCCAGACGAAACGCTTCGAGGAAAAATCAGGATGGACTTTTCATAGCCACGAAGTTCTCGGTGCAAAGATGATTCCTTCAATAATACGCCGTCTTAAATTGCCTGTAAAATATATACCCTATTTACAAAAATTAATTAACCTTCACCTGCGTCCTATTAATCTCTCGGGCGAATTGGTTACAGACAGTGCTATCCGCCGTCTCATTGTGGGCGCCGGCGAAGATTTGGAAGACTTGCTAAAGCTCTGCAGGGCTGATATTACATCCGGAAATCCTGCCAGGGTTAAAATGCATCTTAAAAACTTCGGCTTTGTAGAAAAACGGATTCAAGAAGTCGAGGAAATTGATGCATTCCGGGCATTTAAGTCCCCCGTTGACGGTAATGAAATTATGGAAGTCTGCGGTATTAATCCCTCGCCTCTTGTTGGAAAGCTCAAGTCTATGATTGAAGAGGCAATACTGGACGGAAATATTCCAAATGAGCACGATGCCGCGTTTGAATACCTGTTGCATATAAAAAACAAAATATTACAAAAGGAAATAAATAATCAATCTTAAGTGATTATAGCTATTAGCTATTAGCTATCAGCAGTCAGCTATCAGCTTACAGCTTACAAATTTAAACCATTTAATATTTTCTCTGTGTGTTTGCCTCTCTGCGGTTAATTATAAAGGAATATCCATGCCTTCTGAAACATGCCGTGTCCGTTTTGCTCCGAGCCCTACGGGATATCTTCATGTTGGGGGAGCAAGAACTGCATTATTTAACTGGATTTATGCACGGCACTGCGGGGGCGCATTCCTGCTGCGCATTGAGGATACAGACAAAAAACGCTCAACGCAAGAGTATTTCGATTCTATTACCGGCGCTCTTCACTGGCTTGGTCTCGACCGGGATGATAATCTGTATATTCAGTCGCATAATATAGAAAAACACCGTGAAGCCGCTGCAAAACAGCTTGAGAACGGTTCTGCGTATAAGTGCTATTGTACTCCTGAATCCCTTGAGAAAAAACGAAAAGAAGCGCAGCAAAAAAAAACACCGTACTTTTACGACGGAACATGCAGGTCTTTATCTATTGAAGAACAACGTGAATGTGAAAAAGAAAACAGACCGTACGCCGTCCGCTTCCGTGTACCGGAAGGTGAAACTGTTTTTGATGATGTGGTACACGGACGCACTGTCTTTCAAAATTCAGAGATTGATGACTTTATTATTCTTCGCCGGAACAATATACCTACGTATCAACTCGCCGTTGTGGTTGATGACCACACGATGAGTATAACCCATGTTATTCGCGGTGATGACCACCTTTCGAATACTCCGAAACAGATACTCATTTATAAAGCGCTGGGCTGGAAAGTTCCTGTTTTTGCGCATATGCCGATGATCCTGGGACCCGATAAGGCACGACTCAGTAAACGCCATGGGACAGTTGCGGTAGAGGCTTACCGTGAACGTGGATATCTTCCGGAAGCTATTCGGAATTATATTATACTGCTCGGCTGGTCGCCGGGTAATGACCGGGAAATTATTACAATTGACGAGGTCATCAATACATTTCGTCTTGAAGATACGGCGAAAAAATCGGCGGTTTTCGATGAACGTAAACTTCTCTGGATGAATGGGCAATACATTTCAGCGCTCTCTGAAAAGGAACTTGCGAACAGGTTGAAACCGTACATCGGTCAGGATGACGACCTTGCAAAATTGGTGCATGAAAGGGGAGATAGTTATTTATTAAATGTTTTAACGTTATTGAAGCCCCGCCTGAAACTCCTGACTGATTTTATTAGATTTGGTGGATATTTTTACAGGGACCCCGCAGTTTATGAACCCGCAGCGGTGAAAAAAT
>LJUD01000048.1 GCA_001304035.1 bacterium SM23_31
CAATAACAACCTCGATGAAGTTGAATCAAACTCCGAAATTACGGGAGCGCTCTCGCAGATAGCCGGTATGCTTTATGAATCGGAAAAATACCCGTTCGATATTCTGGATTATTAGCTCGAGTAATTTGAAAATTAATTTTTAAAATGTCCCACCCCGAGTATTCTGGATTGACTTGTAATATGAAGTCCTGCGAAGCGGAAAATAATTTATCATTGTGAGGTAAATTATGAAAAAAATCAGTATTATTTTAACGCTTATTTTAATTGCCGCTTTGTCGGCATGCAAGTCCGATTCTCAAAAGGATACGGCAATACAATTTTCAGAAAGTCACGTAAAAACGGATAGTACGGACGTGGTTTTTCCGGTTATATTAAAACTAAGCACCGAGAGCTTACAAAATACAATAAACAGCTTGATTTCTAACAAAGCCTTTGAAAGTAAAAACAAAGCCGAATTAAAAGGGCGCGGTTTCGAAAAAATGAATCAATACGTTCGTTATGAAATTACGTATAATATATTTCCTTTATTGAGTATATTATTCGATGAATCGGTGGATTTTTTCGGCGCTCATCCCGCTAATGCAGTAAGGTCTATTACACTTGACGTTACGGACGGTAAAATTTATAGACTGCAGGACCTATTTAAACCCGATGTCGATTACAAAATCAAATTAAATGAAATTGCTGCTAAAATAATTGAAGAAAGAGAATATATACTTCTCATGGATTATGAAGGTATCGAAGAAAATCAGGAATTTTATGTAACTGAAAATGAGATTGTCATTTATTACCAGGAATATATATACACTACCCATGCAGAGGGAGCATTATTCATTTCCATTCCATACTCAGAAATTTCGGATATTATGAAAAAACTAAAATAATGTGCATCCACCATTCCGTGGAAGAATTTCAATAAAGCAGCACAGACATTTTTTTTGCCCCTGTTTTTGGGACTTGTTCAATGTCAGATTCAATTAAAAAGGGCACAATAGGTATCCACCACTTCGTGGACGGCAGAGATTACTGCCGTGTGCCCTTTTTACTTCCAAAACAAGCTTGATGTTTTACGGGATTTATCCGACTGCGTTCTTACTTTTTTATGTCTTTTTTGATGTCTTCTATCCTTTTAAGGTAACTTTTATTTCCCGGTGATAATTCAAGTGCTTTTTCTTCAGCCTCTATTGCCTCTTTCTTAAGTTCTTTTATTTTTTCAGCGTGGAGCGGTCCTGCTTTGGTCTTGCGCTCAAATTTCTCTGCCCAGTCTGCAATTTTATATGCTTCTGAGAATCTTCCGGATTTCATAAGTGCGGCACTGTAACGAACAGCTAAAACAGTTATGTTGGTAACAATACGGTCGGTTCCCATTCTCCGAACCGGACTACGGTCCTGCAAGCTTACGAAAGAACCGGAAAAATCATCCGGATTTATGCTTTCGAGGCATGACCTCATCATGGTTGTATCCTCTGCAGATATATTATTATCCGGGCGATAAAGCCAAAACGGTCCTGCGTATATGAATTGGCTCTTACTGTCGGGCGAAAAATCCAAATCTCCTACCGTCAGCGCAGGGGCTATTGGACGGGGGAAGTCGCCGCTTTTCTGCATGTTCAGCCAGCCGCTCACAATTTGTTTTGAAATAGTTACTATACTTCCGTCCCCTGCCCTAAAAAGCTTGAGAGACTCCAGTCCGGTATCCGAATACGGAAGCGATATGTTATATTTATCCCGGATGAACCGGGCATACCACGGCAAGTTTAGAAGCGAGAGATTCACTATACCAACATCCTGACGGAGGCGCTCAACCTCCTGCAATGCCACTGCAGGGTACGTATCCATGTCGCCGTTTGTGAGCAGAACTGCGTTCTCCGGGACATTATTAAGCACCCAGCGGTTATATGCAAGGAGCGACGGGGTTAGAAATCCTGTATTAATCAATGAGTGCAGCGCCTTTTTTTCCATTTCACTGTTCCCTCTTCGGATAGATTCTCCCCAGATACCCAACCAGGCATTACCATCGCCGGGATCACATTCAACGGCTTTAAGAAGGTGATGCCATGTCGTATCGAGGTTTGCTTCAGCCCAATTACCAAGCTGGGGGTTGCATGCGTCGGCCAATACCGTATGTGCAAAGCTGTTATTTTCATCGAGCAAGATTGCCCTGCGCGCCTCTGCGACTGCCTCCTCTTTCCGGTTCAGACGGCGGAGAGTCTCTGCAAGCCAGGCATGGTTATCCGCGTTCTGCGGTTCTTTTTCTACCGCACTTCTAAAAAAAGGAAGAGCCTCATCGAGTTGATTCTGATTATAGAATTCATGCCCCTTTTTGAACGCCGAGCTACCGGCGCAGTTCATCAGATTTGCATAAACAAAGGTAACAGCGCTGATAACGACCAGAAGTATTATGCTTGAATTGCATAACCGCGAACAAACATTTCTGATAAACCTGCGTTTAATAAACGAAAGCTGTTCAACAGCACTTTTAAACCAAATAGAACAGGCATACGGCGATTCATGATTGTTCATAATATCCTCCTTAAAGTGTTAAATTTGTCAATTTATACATTTAAAAGATAAAAAAGTTCAAAAGCAGATAACAACAGATATGGTGTTTGATCGGACAAAAGGTGCATAATTTATAACCATATATTTATAAGCCGGATTCCTCACCTTCCTCCTGTCTGTTTCTCCAATTATTTATTACGCCTTCAAACTTTTCATCGATATGTTGAATAAACCATTCATCTATAATAGACTTTCTAAAACGCCATTCTTTTCCGAGCTTGGCTGCGGGTATTTTTTTCTCTTGAGCCCACGTGTATATAGTCTGCGGTTTTAATTTCAGATATGCGGCTACTTCCTCTAATGTCATAATATCGGTATTCAATTACATTCCTTTCCCAATTGTGTCTTTATAAAGCGGGGATAAAGTTTCGTCATAAGTCCGGTCTTTTATAATTTCTGTTTTATTTTCGACATTCTTACCATCGGGATCAGACAATTGTCGAACTGAGTATATTAATGCCGTATAAAAATTTCCTTCGTATTCCCTGAAAAGTTTGAACGGTTCTCCCCTGTCCCCTAAAAAAGGACGTAAATTCCACGCCAACTGGATGCCGACAAATGCAAGAATAACCACCCAAAACCGGAAAATTACTACTCCCGTATGCGGATATATACTCTTTTTTTCACAGGAAAACTTCAACGCGTCTATAACCGTTTTCATCCCAAAGATACCGGAAAGAAAAAATATTGAAATATGCAGAAGCTGCAGGAAATAGTAGTTGCCGCCCGTCAGGAGGAAAAAAATTACAATCGGAGTGAAGGCAACCATTATAGACGTAGTTAAGACAAAGCCGGACAGGATGATAGCAACCATTTGATAAAGCCTGAGTTTCGAGCCAAGAATGAATTGAATGATAAAAAATGCGGGAAAGCATATAAGCAGCACTAAAGAAAACAGCACGGCAACTTTTACACCCGAAGCGGCTGCCTGCAAGACGCCGTGATAACTCCCCATGACGACCCCGTAAAGAAATGCAAAGATATTCAGTAATAAATAGAGGTTAAGTATTTTTTTTAAAACGCCCTCATCCCGGGTGATTTTTTGAAAAAAATCGTCTTTATTTTGAAAGGTCGGAAGAAAGTCGAATGAAATAAGTTTTCTTTTTTCCATAACGTTCTCCAATATTAGTATTGTATCATTAATTAAAACAGAAAATTTAAAGACAAAGAACACAAAGTTCTTAAAGGTTTTTTAATTCAATTATATTCTTTTGCGTTCTTTGTGTGCCTTGCAGTTATAAATAGTTCTCATGGATTTTTATTTACAAAATAATTATCAAAAAGTCAAGTATTTTATTGTTTATTATTGTATATTATTGTTTATCCATGTTTTGTAGTTCACCTCTGCTGGAGACAATACCAAAAAAAGCACAAGCACCAACAGAGAACGGAATGGGGCGATAACAAGAAATTTTCGGGGTATTTACTTTTCATTGCACACAAAGTACGCAAAGAAAAATAAAAGCATTAATCTCTCGCAAAGCTGCTAAGCCGCAAAGGGGGAAAACTACTATTTTAATAATAGCATTAATATTTAAAACTCTGCGGGCTTTGTACCTACTTTGCGCTCTTTGCGGTTAATTATTATTTTACTTTTTATGGCATGGTGAATTCCCATGTGCAAAAATCCGTGGTGACAGTATCGGGAGGGCAGGATATACACCGGGTGGTGATTCGCGGATCAATAGTACGTGCAAACTGGCTGTACTCGACTATTCCTACGGGTTTGCATGGAAAATCCGGAAGATTTTTTCTTCGGCGTGCCTGCTGTACGCGGCATTCCCGCATGTGGAATATAAGCGTGTGCTCATTTTCCCATTCCGCTTCTTGCTTGTTGACCATTGCATACAGCCGGTATTCAAGCGCCTTTTCGAGCATGCGGAGTCCTCCATTTTTCGGAAGGCGGAATGCATGCATAATCCGTTTAGCTTCGGCAACCGAAAACCGCTCCCATGACTTTGTATCCAGCTCAATCGCTTTCTCGATACCGTACTTTTCTTCTGCGGCTAAAAACCAACAACCGTCATGTGCCAGCCAGTTCTTTGCATATACCTCGAGCAATGCAAGAAGCTCCTCACGCGATAACTTTTGAATAGTAGTCTTCATTGTAGTTCAACCTTTGTTTAGATATGACACGCAAAATATTAAGCAAAACACGAACACGCAAGCCGGAAAAGTGCACTGTCTGCGCCGTCCTGTTCACATAAAAACATGTTGTATAGACATGGATCGTAATATATGGTATTGTCTTACTATTGCCAAGCAAAAAAATGATTGAATTTTATTAAATTACAACCTATTTTGTTCCAGACAATTTTTTAGGTTTAAATTTCTCACAGTACGAGCTTATATTTTACAGATGGATCGTTAACTGTAATATAGGTACTATGAGTAATTGCAATAGTATTACTAAATTTATATAAATAACTGTGAGCTTAGCTTATTTGCAGGATAATTAATACTGATTCTCTGCGAAATCTGCGAAATCTCAGCGACCTTTGCGGTTAGATTTTTTAAAGTGGAAATATACTAATGAAATGTTAAATTTATGTACCTAACGCCAAACATCATGAAAAAAGAATACACAATTTCAACATTGAAGGCTAACATTATTGGTGTACCAATCTTTATTTTAGCTTTGGTTATCGTCTGGATTCCTTATAGAGTTCTATGGAATTTAAGTTCCCGTGACATTGTAACAGCAATCTATAACTCAAATTTACATTTCACTGTAATAATACCGGCGATAATAATTTTAGCCGTTCTGCATGAATTACTTCATGCAGCCGGATGGATGCTGAATAGTGATGCAGGGTGGAAGGATATCAAGTTTGGAGTTGTCTGGAAATTGTTAACTCCGTATGTGCACCTCAGAATACCGATTTCGGCACATGGACACAGAATTTCCATAGCGCTTCCGGGGATTGTATTAGGCATAATTCCGGCGCTGTCGGGAATAATATTCGGGAGTGGTGTAATTGCATTTATAGGAGCAGTTATGACCGGTGCGTCCGGCGGAGACTTGATAGTATTCTGGATGATGCGGTCGATCCCGCCAAGCAAAATGGTGCAGGACCATCCAACCAAAGCCGGGTTTACGTTAATTGATGACGGTAAGTAAAAGAGATATTTCAAAGTTTATAAATAAAGAAACAGGTTAACATGTTTAAGCGTTTTTTTATGTAATAATCCGTCACTCAATCTTCCATATACCCGTATTACTGACGACATATTTTATCAGAAAAATAACAGCTACCACGTTGATAAGAACCGTAAAAGCATTTAACAGGTCACCCCAGCTCCAGAGTGATTCAGCCTCCATAAATCCAAAAATAATCGCAAAGCAGAAAGCCCAGCGGAATACCTTTCTCACTCGAGTACCCCAGACATAGGCAAAACACTGCTCACCGTAAAAACACCATGCTACAAGTGTGGAATACCCGAAGAGGAAAGAAGCAAGAAAAACAATATATCCGCCGTAACCACCGAACAGCTCGCTAAATGCTAAAGTAGTAAGAGCGGTGCTGGTTTCGCCCGAATCCAATACACCGGTAATAAGGATTGTGAACGCAGTCAGTGTTCCCACTACTGTATCGATGACCACACCGAACATACCGATAAGACTTTGTTTTACCGGGTTATCCGTTTTTGCCGTGCTGTACATGATCGGCGAGCTTCCTGTGCCTGCTTCATTGGAATAAAACCCGCGGGCTACGCCGTAGCGCATTGCCATCATCACGGTAGCGCCGGCAAATCCACCTGATGCACCTGCAGGAGTAAATGCTTTTGAGATAATCAACTTCACCACGTCAACAAATGCGCCGGCGTAAGCAATAAGAATCGTCAATCCAAATATTAGATAGAGTATAACCATAAGCGGAGTGATTTTTTCGAGGGTTCGAGCAATCGACTTTAATCCGCCTATGATGACCAGCCAGGTCAAACCGGCAAGGACAATGCATGAGGGAAGCATGGGTAAACCAAAGGTAGTATACGCTGCCAGCGAAATTGAATTGGACTGAATGGTAGAAGTTGCGAGAAGGGTTTTTATGCCCATAGTCAGTGCGAACAGCACAGCCAGCCACCGTAATTTCAGCACTTTTTCTATGTAGTACATGGGACCTCCGGAGAAGGTGCCGTCCGGGCTTTTTTCCCGATATACCAACGCCAGGAGCGTTTCCGAATATACGATTATCATTGCGATGAACGACGCAATCCAGAGCCAGAATATTGCACCCGGACCTCCGACTGCAATTGCCGTGGCGAAGCCGGCAATATTCCCGTTGCCGATCACTCCCCCGAGCGCCGAAAAAAGCGACTGCAACGGGGTGATGTTTCCTTCACCGGCGCCCGTCCGGTATTTATAGGTGAGTTGACCCGCTTTAAAGAACCGGGCGAATTGCAATCCCTTCAGCCGGAGAGAAAAATAGATGCCGACCAAGGAAAGAAAAATCAGCATCGGCGGTCCCCAGAGCCAGGTGGCAGAGTCACGGACAAATTGTTCAATCGAGGCAAACACCATTCTACTTCATGCTAATAATTTAGTTTTTACCTGTATTAAATGGGTAATTTAAGGGATGTATTCCATTAAAAAGGAATCCAACAAAATGAGACTGACGGCCTTATCCGTACATTCTGTACTAATTTCTTTTAATGCTTCGGATGAGTATTTTCCGGTCAGTGAAAACGTTGATAAAACAATCTCTAATTTCAATGTTAACGGTTGAAATCCCGAAGTATCAAGACAGGATAACAATAAAATCATTTGCTAAAAAATCATGTGCAAATGTGTAAAATTTTTATTATCATATAATTCCGATACAAATATTTATAGAACAATATACAGATATCGGCATGAAAATTCAATAGATTATTCCCGATAAAAAAATAAATTATTTACTCTATTTTAAAAAATCTTAATTTCCATGCTTGCTTTTTAAAATATGATGATGTATTTTCTAAAACAGCAGTTGGATTTTAAATATTCTTTCGCAAAGACGCAAAGCTGGCAAAGAAAGCAATTGTATTTGATGTTCAATTTCAGTAAATACAATAGACTATTAAACATAACAGATAACTGAAAATTAATAATTGCAAGAAAAATACTAATAGCCGGACTTTAGAAAACTTTGATACTCTGCGATATATTAAAAAAGTTATTATTGAATTACTCCCAAAATTTCAGTATTAATAATTTAGCAATCAATTTAAGATTTTATTAATTGTCTAAGTACGTTGCAAAACATCAATCAAGGAGGTATCAATGAATGAGCAATTAATTGGAGAAATTAGTCATTACTGGGGTAACATCGAGGTTGCCGGAATAGAGATAACCGACGGTGAACTCCGTGTTGGAGATGAAATCCACATCAAGGGAATCACTACCGATTTTACCCAAAAAGTGGATTCCATGCAAATTGAAATGAAAAACATCGAGAAAGCTCAAAAAGGCGATTCAATCGGACTTAAAGTAGCCGAAAAAGTGCGGGAAAATGATAAGGTCTATAAAGTTATACCTTAATAAAAATAACTCGTTCCCGGTTTCTGCCGGTGAACGTTTTTATCGTTCCCAATCTTTGACTGGGGACGGGAACGGCTCATTTTATGCTTGTTATTTCTTATTTTTCTCAATTACTTTTTTTGCCCATTCGGGAAGGATAAAGACTTCATTTTCTTTATCATAAGTATACGGTACGAAACACTTAATATCTAAAACCGGCGAATTGTCAAATGCATCTATTTCGTCGATGTATACGCGGTTTTCTTTGACCGACTGAATTCTGCAGTGGCTGACAGCTATCAGATTTGGCCTGACCGGCGCACAGGTTGCAAACACACCGACTCCTTTTCCGTGCGATATCCTGCTTGTTACAAGCATCCCTTTTTTTTCAGGTGTATCGTTCCTGTCGAACCAATAAACAACCGTAACATGAGAAAATTCATCCAGACCAGTAAGCCCTTCCTTGTATTTTTCAAAGACTTCGATATAGACATTATCCCCTGATTTTTTTACTTTTCCGATAGGATAAATCTTAAAAAATGACAATTTCATCATTGCATTGCCCTATATTTAAGAAAAATAATATTTTCCCAAATACAATTTTTAACCGCTGAGACGCATCGCCATGCGTCTCTACGGTGAAAAGTACTTATTTGATTAGGCTTATTTATTCCCAACATACATAACTTAACTAACTAATTGCCTTTCACGAAACTCGTCCCGAGTAATCGGGATCTGACAATGAGTTACAGGGATTAAAAAATGCCTTTTTCGCCCAAAAACACCCTTTTTTAGGGGTTATTAGGCAGTTTTTTGAGAAATTTACGGTAAAATGCTCATTTTTTCATAAAATCACCTCTTCTGTCGTCCTGATCCCGCTTAGCGGGATTCAGGATCTAAAAACAAAGCATAGATTCCGGATCAAGTCCGGAATGACAGGGTGATCCCGCTTAGCGGGATTATCAAAATACTATATTGAGCTTTCAGACAAAGTCTGATCTTAAGAAAAGTGATATTACATTATACTAAAAAACATTATTAAAATACAAATAATTCCTACGCTCCAATCGGAGAGTCCGAATTTAGGCAATTGATAATGAGGATTATCCAATCCCCTTCTCAATTCAAGGCTTATAGCGGATTGCTCTGAATATCTAACAGTGGCAAATATTATTGGCATAGTCACCGGCATCCAGTTTGAAAGCCGCCACATACTCTTAAACTGCATCCCGCGCAATGTCTGGGCTTCAACTATGTTCTTTACTTCATGAATTAAGCGGGGAAGAAGGTTTACAACGTGTGTTATTATCTGGCTTATTACATCAGGTATTTTAATTGCCTTTAAGGCGTGGAGAATATCCCGCGGGTCGGTACACGCCGCTATAAGAAAATTCATTAATATTAGATTCAAAAATCTTAAAGCATAAATGCTGCCTTCACGGATGCCGATCAATAGACCCTCAGTATACGTTTGTTCTTTCCACAAATAAGAGAGCACAAATACTGCCATCAGCATTGGAAGGCTGAGCATAAAGAGTTTAATTATTGCCGCAGCTTTTCCGAATTTAACTTTGAAAATCCGAATAATAAGAAGAATTATTCCAAGATATATAACGAGTAAAATTATATTTGAAATTAAAAAAGCAAAAACTGCAGTTGTTATTAATAAAATAATTTTTATTAACGGATGTAACCTGCAGATAAAATTATCATTTGATATAACATGAAATAACATCATTCTCTCCGACTTCACCCATAGCGTTATCTTTAATTATCTCCCCCCTGTTAAGTAATACGGCACGGTTACATACAGCTCTTGCAAAGTTTAAATCATGGGTGATTATTACAAAGGTCTTTCCATCGGCATTAAGTTTTTTAATTTGTTCAAGCAAGATCTTCTGATTGTAAAAATCAAGAGCGCACGTTGGTTCGTCAAGAATTAAAATTTCCGGATTGTATGCCAGTACACCAATAATATTTACCCTCCGCTTTTCGCCGTAACTCAAACTAAAAGGGTCTCTATCTTCAAAATTTTTCATTTGAAAATCACTTAAAAACTTTGAAATATTCGTCGAATAGACCGTTTTCTCAATGCCAAAATTCTTTGGGCCAAAAGAACATTCTTCATTTACCGTAGGTGCAAAAATCTGCTGGTCGGGATTCTGCATCACGTAACCGGTCTTTTTATACCGGCTTCTTGAATTTGACAGCGGTTTTCCATCAGTTTTAATATTCCCGGACCGGGGTTTGTATAAACCGCAAATTACCTTTGCCAGCGTTGATTTCCCGCTGCCATTCGGACCCAGAATAGCAATGTTTTCTCCTCGAAAAATCGTGAGGTTGATATCCCGAAGAACCGGCTTTTCGCACTGATAGTGATAATATACGTTATTTAGTTGTATCAGAGGTTCTTTTCCGTTGAGGCTTATCGAAGAAGATACCGGAAACAAGTTTTCCGAGAGAACCTTATCTTTCAGCCTGCCGTTATCTAAAAAGTGGACACGGTCACAAAATTGTTTTAATAACGGGATATGATGTTCAATAAGCAAAACAGCAGCGTTATGTTTTTGAGCCCAGCCCGATACAAATTGCAGCACCCTTATTAAATTGAACCGGTCTGCGTACTGCGTCGGCTCATCCAGTATGAGGACTTTAGGCATCTGCATCAAGGTGGCGCCTAAAGCAATCCGCTGTATCTCGCCCATTGACAATTCCCGCGGATTACAGGATAAGAAGTTTTCAAGATTTAATCCACTTACTACATCTGAAAAAATCTCTTTTATATAACTTTCCTGCCATCCGAGATTACGCGGCGTAAAAAGCAATTCATCGTAAACTGTCTGTGAGAATAATTGAAATGAAGGGTCCTGAAAAACAATGGCTGATTGTGTACGATAAGGATTATTCCGGAATTCCCGCCGCGAAGTGGTGGATACCCATTTAATAGTGCCCTGTAACTCTGCCTTGATAAAAGAAGGAATTACACCGGAAACGATAAGCCCAAGAAGCGTTTTACCTCCTCCTGAAGGTCCGGTCAGCCCTATAATTGAACCCTTTTTCAGCGTGAGATTTATGTTTTGAAGAAGAAAATTACTCTGACCGGGAAACCGGAGTGATACGTCACGTAATTCAAGCATTTCAAGAAGTTCTCCATCCGGCAATTCGTCTCACCCACCCGCTTCCCTCTAATCCCTTCCATACGAGCAGTGTCAGGTGAACTGCAATAATATTCACAATCAGACTGGTTGCTATGTTGATACCCAATAATAACTGCACAACCTCGCTCCATGGCATTCCGTACAATAATTTTACGCCCATAAGGGCAAACTGGTTTATTATGCCGCCTATAATACAGGCAACAAATATACGGATGTAGAGATGATTCTTGAAAAGCTCCATAAAGCTGTCAAGAATAAATCCGTATATTACCGCCGGAATTATTTTTAAGAAACCCGGCAAGCCGAAACTTGCCGGCATTGCTATAACCGCTAAAATACTCCAAACGAATTCATAGATTATCAGCGTTCCGAATTTATCTATCACCAATCGTGTAATAAGCAGCATCATTGTCGGGACGATCAAGTCGATCCTGATAAATTCCCCTATACCAGAGGCAGTGAGAATTGGCTTTACGATTAAACCGAATGCAAAATCCAATCCGATCATCGATGAAAGAAAAATTATCTCGACTGTAGAAAAATATTTAGATTTCATTGATATATAACATTTTGCGTTTAGAATCTTGTATCGACCCTTACAACGAAAGTCCTGCCCGGCTGCCACATATAATGCCACAGCTTATATTTTGTATCCGTTAGATTTTTTCCATGCAGTGAAATTTGGAAAATATTTTGAAAATCAAATGATATTCTCCCATCGGTAAGCGCAAAAGCATCGAACGGGCGGCTTTTATAATCAAAGAAATAACCATCACCTGTGTAATTATATCGTATTTCTGCTTCAAGTCTATTATTACCCAATGGGTGATACATACTCAATCCGACATTATATCTGTTTTTTGACGTCTGGAAAGTGAAATCTTCCGGATCAAGATAAGAATAAGCCCCCGTTACCGTTATCCGGTTATGAGGCATGATCTTGAATCCTAATTCCCACCCACTTGGAGAATAATCCCCAAGGTTTCTCCTTT
>LJUD01000049.1 GCA_001304035.1 bacterium SM23_31
TCGTCAATCGTTTCGCCCGCCACAAGAATTTTATCTCCCCATTGAAGTTTTTGGGATAACTGGATTGCCAATATTGCCCATGTTTCACAATTTTCATCTGTGCTTTCAAAATGATTCAATAAAACGCGAACAAGCCCGTTAGCTTCATTGATTTCAATAACCCGGGCAGGACCAAAATATTTGGTTCCGGGCATGACACTGAGTGAACTAACATTACTACTCATAAAAATCCTCCATCTATATGGTATTATATTCGTTTTATACTTTATTATTACTCCGGTTTGGGCGGAGCCCAATCCTCAGCTTCTGCGAGGTCTTGGTCGGTATATTCAACAAGTTTCAGGTTTGCGCCTTTCCAGTTCGTGTATTGATCATTGATACGGTGTAGTATGCTCTGCAGAAGGTCTGCACCGGAAAAATCGGCACCACTCAGGTTCGCATGGGAAAAATCCGAATACGGCATCTTAACATTTCTAAATACAGCACCTTCGCAATCCGCACCGACAAATTCAGCTCTGTCTAATCTTGCCCCGGTAAAATCGGCTCTTTTGACATTAGCTTTTTCAAATCGCGAGCACATTAAATTGGATTTCTCGAAATTTGTACTTACAAGGACACTTTCTGTAAAATCGGCTGTTTTGCACTGCGCATTTTTAATACTTGCGCCGGAAAGGTCTGCCCCGGCAAGTTTAACCTGTGTAAGAACAGCCTGATTCAGAACAGTATCCTTCAGGTCTGCTTCCGAAAGATCAGAATCAGTCAGGTTGCACCCGGTCAGGTCCATACCCTGAAACGAGGTCTTTACAAGACTGCACAGAATAAATTCTGTTTTTTCTATTTTTGCACCGGTAAAATCCACATTCTCAAAATCCACCTGAATGAATTTTACTCCCCGTATATCAATATTATCAATTTTAGTCCCGCTCAATCCGCAATAATCAAACAGCGCATTTACACAAACAGCCCCGGAAAGGTCGGCATCGGCAATTTCAGTATCTTTTAAAATCGCTTCAGTAAAATCAACCTGCTGCAGGCATGCTCCCGATAAATCGGAATCGGTAATATTGCACCGCACAAATTTTGCGCCGGTGAGCTGCCCTCCGGAAAAATCTGTTTCGCTGAGATCCATCCCGCTGAGATCAATTCCTTCCATCTGGCATTCCCGGAATATATTCCCCTTTAATTCCGTGCCGGTTAATACGGCTCCTGTTAAATTCGATTCCGAAAACTCCGTTTCCTGAAATGCACACCCTGACATAACCGCCTTTTCAAGATTTGAGTTTTCACATTTTACATTTTTCATATCGGCATCTTTGAGATTAGACTCAGTCAAAGTCGACTCTGTTATTTCTGCGCCGTTCAAAACAGCAGAAGTCAAATCACAGCGTAATAAGCTCGAAGAAATAAGTCCGGCGCCCGTAAGGTCTGCTTCCCTGAATCTTGCTTCCGAAAACGTCGATTCGGTAATCTCAGCATTTTGAAACGCTGCTGACGAAAAGTCACATTCCGATAAATCAGAAGCAGAAAATTTTGCCTCTTTAAGATCAGCGTTTTTAAAAACTACTTTAGCCGCATGTAAATCAGTAAATATCGCACCGTTCAATCCGGCTTCAGACAGGTCTATATTCTCAAGATAAAATTTACTAAACTTTGCACCGGCAAGATCAGCATGCTTGAATGACATATTCGACAGGCGTACGTTTGAGAATTCCGTTCCGGTTAATATGCCATCGGAAAAATCCGCCTGCGGGAATTTGCAGCCGGAAAAAACACAGTACGGCAGGTTTTTCGGAAAATTCATAACCGAAGACAAATCGTCATTAATAAATCTTACTTTGCTGATTTCCGCATTTTCAAAAACTGAATCGGTCAGTTGGCATTCGAAAAATTCTGCGTTTTTGATTTGAGCGGCGCGAAATATTGACGATTTCAGATTATTACTAATCAATGAAACATATTCAAGATTAGTCCGGCTTAAATCACTGTTTTCCATCGAACAGTTTTTGAATGACGAGCCGTTCATATCCGATTCAGAAAAAACAGCATTATCAAGATTGATCTGATCAAATTCAGCGCCCGTGAGTATTGTATGAGAAAAATCGGCGCCTGACATGATACACTTACCGGGCGCAAAATCAGATTGAGTGATACCTAAATCTTCAAGGTCAAGATCAAGCGAAGAAACATCAATGTTTCCGGGATTTTTCTCTATCATTACCTTTAATTCAGGCGGGATAATAATATCATCTGCACTTTTTGTGAATATGAGCTCGGTTTCGACCTTTAAATCAGAAAGATTTGCCCCGGAGAAATTCGCCTTTTCACAGTTACAGTTCTTTAAAATAACCCGTGATACATTAGCATTTGAAAAATCGGCGTCGCTCAAATCAGTATTGGTAAACATTGCTTCCGCAAGATTAGCATTCGAGAAATCTGCTCCTTTAAAGCTGGTGTCTGTGCATGAAATTCCTTCAAGAAAAGCTCCGTTCAACCGAATACCGCCTAAATCAAGATTCTGAAGAATAGCGCCAGCTATAGATTCTCCCTTACCGACTTTTTCTATTACTTCCTCGGCGGTCAGCCTTTTGCCGGAGTTTTTATAATCCTCCAAATTTATATTACTAAAATCATCCATAGCTTTTTCAACGTTTTTGCAGTTTAGTCATTTTGAGATTTGTTTTTTCCATTATCGTGCCTTCAATGACAGTATCAAGAAATTCTGCAGAATACATATTTGACCCACTCAGGTCAGCCTCCGTTAAATCTGCCTTTTCAAAACTTCCTTTAAAGAAATTCATTAATATTAATTTTGCCTGCTTCAGGTTTGCCTTTCTAAAACGCGCGAATTTCATATTTGACGCAGAAAGGTTTGCTTTTTCAAGATTTGCCTTAGCGAAATCGGCGTCTTCCATTTGCGAATATGAAAAATCAGCGCCTGCCAGATTAGCATTGTGCCATATGGATTCCGTACCGACAGCTTTAACAAATCGTCCGTGCGAAAAATTACATCCTTCCGATGCCCTCAACTCAGTCAGGTCGGCTTCCTCGAAATTAGCATTAACACCCGAAGCTCCTTCAACTGAAGCTTCACGCAACTTCGCGCTATGAAAACTTGTCTCATTTAATATGCATTGGGAAAAATCGACCCCGGTTAAGTCACTGTTCGATAAATCCGCATTGCTCAGGTCTGCTTCGGAGAAATTCGCTTCAAAAGCATCAACATTACGTAAAACAACGCCCGTCATTTTAGCATTTTCAAAAATCGCATCACGCAGGCTGGCACCGGACATATTAGAATTACTCAGGTCAGCAGACGTAAAATCCGCTTCGTTCAAACAGGCATTTACCAGTTGTGCCCCGGTTAAATTTACTTCTGCAAATGCAGCTCCTGTCAAATTGGCGCCGGACAGATCGACGTTTTTACATTCGGAATTCACCAGAATCGCTTCGCTTAAATCAGCATTCCTGAGTACTGCATCGGACAGGACGGAGCCGGAAAAATCGATCCCCCTCAAATTAAGGCCTTCAAGATCGAGCCCCGAAAGATTTACACCTGAAATCGATCCTCCCTGATTTACAATTTGTACGATTCGTTCGCGGGTAAATTTATTATGCCCGTTTTGCTCGTTAGTATGTTCTTTTTTTATATTATCTCTTTCTGTCATTATTATATATTGTCAAGTAATTATAATTTCTTATTTATATTATTTGCCCAATCCTTTTTTTAGTTGTTCCTGTTGTTTTTTTGCCTCATCAATAAGTGGAGTAAGATCTTCGGGGTTAATCCCGATCTTCTGAAGGATTTCCGATAGCAATGACCAAAACTCTTTCATATCCTCATTTTTTAATAAATCAATATCTTCTTCAAATCCCAGTTCTTTCATAAATCTGATTTGTTCATTGAAGGCTTTATCGCTTATAGGAGAAAGATTATTTACATCTATCCCGGAAAGTTTAAGAGTCTCTTCCAGTTTTTTCTCAAGCTCTTGCTGCTCCGTTTCAAAAAGTTTTTTAGGATCTGTTTCGGATAAATTGTCTACAACCTTGTCCATCTCTTTTTTAACTTTTTCACGAACATCAGGTGGTAGATCCTCCAGGTTTACTCCAAGCTGTTTAAGCAATGATTCTGTCTGAGATTTAATTATTTCCGGATCAATTTTTTCTGCCTCTTTCCCTGCAATTTCCTCTGCTACAACAGCTCCGGCAGCAGCCGCCATAGCGGGTTCAGGAGTCTTTATTTCGGGTTTTTCCGGGGCTTCAGGTTCTTCAATTTCCTCCGGTTCTTCCGGTTCGACAGCCCATTCCTCTTCAATCTCAGCTAACGCGGCAAGAAATAATTCCGAATAATACTTTAAAGTTTCCTGTTGTTTTTCAATGGGTTCCGACATGATAAAAACATTCTGAATCTCCTCGTATTCTTCAGAAAGGACCTCTGCAGCACCACGCCAGACAAGTACCAACTTCTCGTTATCCATGTCTATCCAGAGCGTATCAAGATTCATTTTTACTTCGTTGAATAAGGTCTGACCTTTATTTGTTTGGGTAATTTTATTCAGAAAACACCGAACTTTTAATCCCGGCAGTCTTGATTCGTACCGTGAATGCTCGGGATGCAGGTTCTCAAAATACAGTGTCTCGTCTCCTTTTAAAAATCCTTCAACCTGCATAGAAGGGGACGCCGCATTAAAATAGCTCCAATCAAAATCAACGGGAAACCAGGGCCAGCGTTTTTTTACCCAGTCGCCTTTATATGTTCCCAGTTTAGAATTACGCTCTTTCCACATTGTACCCAGAGGGCCGAATCCTGCCGGTTCAGGTTTGCTGCCGGGCGAATTGATCAAATTATCAGGGTCTTCTATATTAGGCAGAGGCAGCACCTTTTTCCCTGACTCGCCTTGCTCCTTCTCAAATCCTTTTCCGACCGGATTTTTTTCATATCCCGGTCCCCCGAAACTATTTTCATACCTTAGTTCCATCTTAGTAAAAGGTTCCGGTTCGGAAATAGTCCGGATACCTGGAATACTCTTCCAATAGCGGTTCCCAAAAACGGCAAGTGTTCTTGAATGCGAACCAACCTGAAATTTAACACGGCACGCTGGAGCAGGATTCCCGCCCGTAGTGTGACAGTGACCTGCCAACAGCAAATCAGCACGCGGTTTATAATAGGCAAAATCCGATTCGTACCTGCAGCTTCCGCTCATTTCATCGTCTTCCGGGTAAAACTCATTTCCTGTAGGGTATAACTGCTCATCCGAAGGCACCGCCCGACCACCATTGACAAGGTCGAAAGTCCCTTTAACTATCAGCGTTATCGAATGTTTGGGAAAATTAAGTCTTCCCGCGATAGGCGCAAATAGAAATGATGTTCGTTTTACAATTTCCATATTTAACTTCTATGTATTTTTAGAGAAAGTATTATAAAAAGATGATATAACTACAAATAAAATTATATATCTTTTTAAAATGATATTGATAATACAACTATTATCAGGCAACTCTGAAATGCCTGTTGGTTATCGCACTACTTATTTTATATTCCTTCGCCTTTGTAATAACTTGATCACCCGGGGCTTTTAAATAAATTTTTCCTTTAGATTCAATTTCAACATTCTGAGTGCATTGAATAGTCATTTTTCCAGATTTTGACATTTCAATTGTAGCCTTATCTTTTGCGTCGATAGTAATTCCTTTTTGGTCATCTACTTTTATTACTGTTGGTTTAGCATCCGTTCCGCTTTTAATTGAAATTTCTTTTTGGTCTGAACTTATATTTATTATTCCCTCTCTTGTTTTTGAATGTATATCTATCGCTCCATTGAGTTTCAATAAAATTTTTGCGTACATGTTAGCATCAACTTTAACTTCTTTCTTATCCCCACCTGTAACGGTTGGCATAGTCGATAAAAGTATACCGTCTATATTCATACTCATCCAGGTTCTCGCCTCACTATGATAAACCGGTTCGATCTTTCTATCCGGAATTACATATTTTTTAACCAGTATATTCCATGCTATTATGACACCGGTTATTAAAGTGGCATGTAATCCCCATGTCATACCTTCTCCAACTTTACCTACTTTATATTTTGATGCTAGTTCCGAAGCAACGATACTTAAAATCGCACTGACGGTAGTGGCAGCTAAAGCGCCCCACGCAATAGTCCTCATTCTCCCCTGCTGTGCTTGAGCAGGCCAATTTTGTGGGCGCCTGCCAAAGGACAAAACAAGTTGAGTCGAATCTGCATTAATAAGAGAAGAAAATCTATTTGCCGGTCCTGCCCCTCCGCTTAAACACAAACCATCGTTGGAATTAACAATATAGTCTTTATCAGCGCTCGCAAAAATATCGGTTTCATTCTTTGTGATTTTTGTCATTTTATCATATTCGCAATTATAACCGGCAGATATCGAATGTTTACCTCCATAAAAAAATTCAAAATCAAGTCCAAGTGCTAATTTTGCGGATAATGCAGCCTTCAGTTCAGCGACTATTCCGGCGAACATTGAAAATTTCGTTCCGCCTCCAAATTCAAACTTATTACCAAGAAAATAATCAATACCGTCCTTACTACTAAATGATCGTACACTTTTACCCAGTTCAACTCCCGATTCATGATGCGGACTGTAAAGCCTGACATGCTCATCGCCGGGAGTGGTATCAAAGATCATTTCATTTCCGTAGTTGTCGCGAAGAACGCTTTTTGTCTGGTTTTCACTTGTAACAGGGCTTATTGTTTCCGGATTCGGGACTGCGCCCGTAATAACAGGACGGTCGGGGTCTCCGTCGATAAATGACAACAATACTTCAGCTCCTTTATGGAGCGGAAAATGCATGCCGTAATCACTGCCCGCATAAGGCTGCATCCTGCGGAGATAACATGATGCTTTGCCGTCTTTATGACCATCGTTAATATCGAACGGAAGCCGTACCTTATACCTTCCCTGTTCATCCAGTTCGGCAAACTCGCCGCTTCCCTCAGCATCGATAACGGCATGCATTGTCCCGGATATCCGGGCTATTTTCGCATTTCGTTCGGGGCGGAACTGGACATCCGAAGGCATTGCTGTGAATGTGTTCGAATAATCGACTTTCTGCTCCATTTCCGTCAGACCGCTGGTAACACCGGAGGTCAAATATCCCGTCTGTGAACCTTCGTGCATTATTTCCACGACCAGGTATTTCCTATTATAATTCTCGCGGAAATGGTCCTTTAGATTGAAGGTATACCCGGGCTCAATAAACGGTACGGAGCTTTCCCCAAAAAACACAATTTTCCGGCACAGAAGTTCTTCGGCGCGGATTCTTGCCAACCGGTTACCTTCTTCCTCAGTCGCAAAATGCTCACCATATATATACGCTTTACCCCTTCCGTGTTCATCAACCTCTGCAGTGCCTATAATTTCTAACGACGGTTTCTCATAGTTATGATCTTTCAGCAGTACCGATTGGGGAAGCATTCGCTGCCTGCTGGTAAATGACTTGATGATCTCGGTACGATGCAGCGACTCAAGCCCGGACGGAGGGGAAAATGAAATGTCTTTTTCCTGGGGCAGATCAGTATGCACAACCTTTGTATCAGTGAAAATTACCTTCTCACCATTTTGGTTTTGCTCGAAATAATAGTAAATCCCTTCTCTCTCCAGCCAGCGGGATATAAAATTAAAATGGCTTTCTCCATACTGGCAGACATACTCCAAAGCAGTGTAGTCATTTTGCGTTTTAAATTCAAATTCCAGAAAGTCTTTTATGCCGTCTTTTAATACATGGTCAATGATATCCGGAACCGTTTCATTTAAGCATACCTGGTTATGATGCGTGAGATTGAGCCACCAGAGTTTAGGCACGAGCAACGCACGGTAAAAATAATAGTCGTTAAATTGGTGGAGCTGCTCAAACTGCGCTACTATACCGTTATAATCAACATCGCCGCCTGCATCGCGGTGGATCGTGAACTTTGCCGGGTTTTCAAGAACCTCGGTGATATCGATTTCAGAATTCTCCGAAACCAGCAAAATGTCGAATTCATACGGTTTAGAGAGAGCCTCAAAACCCTTGAAGTTAATTACCGCGAAGGTTTCAGCGTCTAATGATTCTGCTTTTGATATAAAGGAAAATCTTTTTTCAGTTAAAAGTGGCATTGCCTGAACTCCTTTTTTAAAAAAACGGTTGCGGATTAAGATTTTCCGACCGTTTGCCTCATTCTTATGTAAAATATTATCTGCCGCATCCTATGTAGATGTTTTTTCCGGCACGGTACTTTTCCGCCAGAGGCGGATCATCTCCTGACTGACACGCAAACCAATCTTGTCTGTTTGAATAATCCTGCCCTTCTATAAATTGCGAAGAGTAGAGCAATAGACATACTTATATTAGTCCGAACATATTGGTATGCAAATATAAATTTTACAAAATAATATTTACTTCATGACTATATAAAACGTCATAAATAAATAGACAATCCCGCTAAGCGGGACTGAATGTTATATTCATTAAGACGTTATAAATAAAATTAAAGTGTTCATTAGTTCTTAAACTTAATTGTGAATTCACCCTTTTTGTCGACACCCAGGTCAACTTGCGAGGGCATATCTCCTTTGGTCATATGGCTCAGTATATTCTGTGCGAGGCGCGGAAGGATATTTGCGTTCAGTATATATTCGATATTACGCGCGCCGGTTTCGACCTCGGTACAGCGGTTAGTGATCTGATCAACAACAGCAGGGAGATAATTCATCTTCATGCTGTTGTAATTCATAAGTGTATCCTGTACTTTTTTCAGCTTCAGTTCAACAATTCTTTTCATTGCGGATTTATCTAAATTATAAAACGGGATCACCGTCATTCTCGCTAATAGAGCCGGTTTGAAATGCGCAGACAAAATAGGCCTTATTCCGCTGACCACCGCGTCCATTGGCGGGTGTTCGTCCCCTGAGGTCATCTCCTGGATAACATCGGATGCCAGGTTACTCGTGAGCATTACGATCGTATTTCTAAAATTAATTTCCTTACCTTCACTATCGGTGAGCGTTCCTTTGTCAAATACCTGATAAAAGAGATTCATTACATCGAGATGAGCTTTTTCAACTTCATCAATAAGAACCACAGAATACGGTTTCTGGCGAATAGCCTCGGTTAACAATCCTCCTTCACCATAGCCGACATATCCCGGAGGAGAACCGACCAGGCGGCTGACTGAGTGTGATTCCTGGAATTCACTCATATTAATCGTTACTTCGTTCTTATCACTTCCGAACAGCAGGTCAGCAATTGTCAAGCCGGTTTCAGTTTTACCTACACCGCTGGGACCGGCAAGGAGGAAAACGCCGAGGGGCTGATTCGGATTTTTAATTCCTGCTTTAGCAGCTTTGATAACTTCAACTATAGCATCAATGGCACAATCCTGTCCTTTGATGCGTTCCTTTATCTTGTCTGCGAGATTAATTATCGTTTGCGCTTCTTCTTTGAGTACTTTTCCCGCCGGAATACCGGTCCAGTCTGAAACAACCTGTGCAACAGTATCAGGGTCTACTTCAATATGGATCAACGGGTCATTACCCTGAATAGCAGTTAGAACCTTGCCGGCGTCTTTAAGTTGTTTTTTCAGTTCATTTTTTTTCTTTTCGTCCTTCTCGGCGTTTGTCAACTGCCGAATCTCGATGACTTTTTCCGCCGCTTCTTTTTCTTTTAACCACCGTTCCTTTATCTTGTTGCCTTCAGCCGTTGCTGCTTTGATTAATTTATCAATTTCCTTATACCGTTCCTCATCTATTTCGACGCCGTTTGTCTTGTCGCGCTCCATCCCTTTCTTTTCCCGCTCTAATGCCTGAACGGTTCGCTCTTTATCTTCGAGGGATGCGGGTTTCGTTGCCAGATTAATTTTGATCCGCGCGCAGCTTGTATCGAGCAGATCAATAGCCTTATCAGGCAGAAACCGACCCGTTACGTAGCGATCGGATAGTTCGGACGCTGTAATAATCGCATCATCCCGGATGATTACTTTGTGTGATTTTTCATAATTTTCTTTGATTCCCCGGAGGATCAGTGTAGTGTCTTCGACGGTTGGTTCATCCAGCTTGACCGGCTGAAATCTCCGGGCAAGTGCCGGGTCTTTCTCAAAATATTTTTTATATTCGCTCCATGTTGTAGCAGCAACAGTACGGAGTTCTCCACGTGCAAGCGCGGGTTTAAGCAGGTTTGCCGCATCGCCTCCGCCTGCCGACCCACCGGCGCCAATTAGTGTATGTGCTTCATCAATAAACATGATGATTGGTTTTTCAGAAGCTTTAACCTCGCTGATAACACCTTTCAAACGGTTCTCGAATTCACCTTTTATACCTGCTCCTGCCTCCAGAAGCCCCATATCCAGCTCGATGAGACTCACATTTTGCAGAATTTCGGGGATGTCTCCTTCGATTATCCGAAGCGCCAGCCCCTCTACGACGGCAGTCTTACCTACTCCCGGTTCACCGACGCAAATGGGATTATTTTTTCTCCTCCTGGCAAGGATATCGATAATCTGGCGTATTTCTTTATCACGGCCGAAAACCGGATCAATACCTCCGTCCCTGGCTTTCTTAGTAAAATCATTACAGAACCTGTTCAGAAAACTGCCTTCTCTTTCTCCCGGTTCTTTCTCACCTGCCTCAGATTCTTTTTCAGCGGTTTTAGACTCTATAGATGTTTTAATCAGATTCCAGAACTCTTTTGCAAGCTTTTCGCGGCTGATTGTTTTTAAAAGATCGATATACCGTCCCGATCCAAAAATGTTGGGTTTGTTGAGAAATGCCTGCAAAACAGCGCCGGAACGGATCTTCTTTTCCCCCATATCGATCGAGGCGATCAACCAGGCTTCCTGGTATAATTCCAAAAGGCGCGGTGAAAATACCGGTTTACCCGAGTTTCCGGTCTTGTAATCTTCAAGAACTTCTTCCAGGTATCTCTGCAGCTTTCCAATTTCCATATTAAAGTGCTGCAAGATCAATGGAATGTCTGTACGGGTGTCTTCCAGCAATTTGGCAAGAAAATGCTCTACATTAATTTCATAATGTGTCCTTGACACGGAAAACCCTGCAGCAGCTTGCAACTGGTTAGTACAGTAGTCATTGAGACGCAGCAATAGACCTTTCATATCAACTGTAATCATTTTCTTATTCCTTTATTTCATTGATTGAAGTATGTTTATACTGAAATTTACTAAATTATCAGACTGTCAAAAACATTATCCTGTACATCAGTTTCTATTATTATCGTTTCCGCCTAACGTTACCGATATAGTCACGGGAGAAAGTCTTTCAGAAAATATCCAACTATTCCATCCCAACTGCGACCATAGGCTGCTCCCCAGCCTGACGGATTTAATTATTTTGCTGTTTAACAGGAGTTCCAAATCCCAGATAAGAGGTTGATTCAGATAAAAACGAACAAGATTATATAATTTGCCGAATGCCGGTCTATCCGGTATAAAACGGTGAAATGATTCGCTGTTGAGAGTTCTAATTTGTATCTTAAATTTCCCTAATTTATCAATAATTTTACTTCCAAGATAACTGTTATCCCCGAGCATGTTCCCCGAAAATCCGAGAAAGAATCGCTGATCCGGGGGAATTTCTGCAAGTCTTTTAACACATTGTATGACCCTGATGCGCTGTTCTTTAAGTGCATCGGCAAGCAATGACTGTAATCCTTGTGAAGACCGGGGAAATTGAGTAATTAATCCTATGTACCTTATCAAGCCGTAGGAATTCTCTACTTGTTTCTGAAGTTTCTCACTCTCCAGTCCTAATAAACAATAAAGCCTGTGGAGCACTTCCGGATCAAACTGCTCTGCGATTTTAAAAAACAGTCGGTACTTGCTCCAGACTTTGAAGAAATTTACGTATATCGGTGAATTGATAATATCAATAAAATCACGATCAATCGATTTATCTTCAGCGCGTTCGTGCAGTAAATCTTCCGTATAAAAAGTCGGCAGTGGTGAGGATGAACCGTATAAACCAAGGAATGTTACGGTGATTAAATATCGGGCAGTGCCTTTCCGCGAAGCGGTGGATTCCGTTGATATTTTTTCAATTGAATTAATATCGGATTCCGGAAAATCTAAAGAAAGCTCCGGACGAGTATGTATTTTTTTAAAAATATC
>LJUD01000050.1 GCA_001304035.1 bacterium SM23_31
GAAAACCGCTTACCGCATTGGATATTGTCGGTTTTCCTAAAAATGTGTTAAGTTTGGATGTGCTTGCAGAAATACTTAAGGGTGCCATCGATAAGACGCAGGAAGCAGGATGTCCCATTGTCGGCGGGCATACGATCGTGGATGACGAGTTGAAGTTCGGTCTTTCCGTTACGGGTATTGTTCATCCCGACCGGATCATTTCCAATGCCAAAGCACAGCCCGGAGACAGGTTGATTTTAACAAAACCCCTTGGCATGGGAATAATCACAACTGCATTAAAAATGGGGAAAGTATCCGGGGAAATAGTAGAAAAAATAACTAAAATAATGACTGAATTAAATAAAACAGCCTCTGAATTGATGGTATCATTCAATGCTCATGCGGCAACCGATATTACCGGTTTCGGCTTGCTCGGGCATGCACACGAAATAGCTCAAGCAAGTAACGTCAGCATGCTGTTATATGCAGATTCGATACCCTACTTGCCGGAGGCATTGACAAAGACAAAAGAAGGCGGTTATATTCCGGGCGGAAGCGCCGATAATAAGGCGTTTCTGAAGGATAAAGTTACCTTTACAGATAACATAGATGAGTACGAGCAGATGATATTTTTCGATGCACAAACGTCGGGCGGATTATTGATCTCGGCACGTCCCGAATCAGCCGATGAATTCTTGGCGGCACTGCACGAAAAGGGAATAAAGTACGCAGCAATAATAGGTGAAGTAACGCAACCGTTACCGGAAAAAATCCGGATAGTAAGATAAAACAGGGTAATTATTGACGTGAAAGGGAGCCCTTTGGGGCAGAATTTACATGATTAAACAACGCTGTTAGTCCGGATAATCCGGTCAAGTTTTAGTTTATTATAGAATAAAAGGGACATATTTATTACTTTTAGACTAAAAGCTAAGAACTAAAAGCTGATTACAGAAAGCTGACATCTGTTAACACACATACGGGAGCGGAGGGGTAACTGGCGTGCCTCCCGGGCTTCAAACCCGAGGGCGGGCTCTAATAAAGTCCGTGGTGAGTTCGATTCTCACACGCTCCCGCTAATATCTCGAAAACAATAACTTATAAATCCTGCCGTTTTTGTTTTTAATGCTTAAGTTCCTGTCATAACTTAGAGCAACAATGACTAAAAGTAACCTTTGCTCAAAACATTCCTATTCGTATTTTCGCTCATTTCCATTAATTTCATCGGTACTGTAATAACAATATTTTTTTGTATTAAACAGGGGATTGTAAGTCGATTTATCTTGACATACCGCGCTAAAAGAATTATAATGAATTACTTGCCTATCGCTAAATGGTTTCTTAAGATTTAATACGAACGAAGTACACCGTTTTGACAAAAGTAACTCTTATAAACCTTGAAAAATCGGCTTAAACTTCAATTCTTTTGTAATTTATGGATAAATAAAAAAGTTGCGGTACTATGAAGCTAATAAATGCAGCTATTATAATTGCAGCGATCTTTTATGCCGGCGTCACAACTGCTCAAACTAATGACACCAATCTTATAAGCGCAGCGCGACCGGGATTTGCGGAACCGGCATCTACAGTCGATCACGGCATAATCCAGTTCGAAGGAGGATACGAACTGGATAAATTCGGAAATGATAATAATCATAAACTGGGAAATATGTTAATCCGGTTTGGTTTAAGGAAGAAATTTGAACTGGGTATAGGTATTAATTCGTATATTTTTTCCCGTAATGCAACCGACAAGATTGATGGTTTTGAAGACGCTTCTGTGAATATGAGATTCACACTCTCTACAGGCTCTAAATATTTTCAATTACTGAGACCTGCTGCAGCATTATTGATTATGACGTCAGTTCCTTCCGGCGCCGGCGCTTTTAGTAATGAAATAATGCAACCTGAAGCAAAAATGGCACTGAATTGGGTACTAAACGATTTTTTCAATCTCTGGTCTACGGCTGGTTATGCACGAAGAGGAAATAAAAGTGACCGATTTAATGAATTTTCCACAGTTATTGGTTTAGGGTATGGTTTTTCTGAAAAGACAGGTATATATGCTGAATTTTTTCGTGTTGAACAAGAAACCAATTATGATTCCGACTCGAACCACCTGCAATCCGGATTTACTTATCTCGCAAGTAACGACGTACAGCTTGATATACACTGCGGAAAGGAATTGGAGGCCGGTCAATCTAATTATTTTGTGGCTTTTGGAATAGCATTTCGAATTTTTGTCAAAAGATAAATGGGGCTGTTCAGGGAAAATGATTCTTTATGGAAATGAAAGGTAAATACTTATAAATAGTATAGTTTTATGTAACTCCATATACTTTCCAATCTGAGGTCCCAAATGTATGAAGCATCTATAATGTCGGGATTATTACATATCGAACAATTAACATCGGAAAAACGTAGATTTTTGATATTTTCCATATTAAACAGAGATTTCAGCGAAATATTTTTTAAATTTTCTAACGGTTTATCTCTTGCAATACAATTAATAATATCTCCATTTGGGTAAATCTGGATGCCAAATTTTCTAACATTACATTTATAATTTTTCTTCCCTCCGGCAAAAGTATTTAAATAATTATAAGAGTTATTGATTTTGTATCCTTGCTTTTTTAGAGAAATAACATCATAAGCGAAATCGCTTAATTCTTCTTGACTTAATGCCAGATAACCTTTGCTGTTATCAAATCCCTTAGAAGTCATTAATCCTGTCTCCATAGGACAAAAATATATTGAGACATCTAAATCTTTTGATAAATCAGCAAGTTCTTTTATCTTATTGCTGTTAAGCTTACTTACCACGCTATTAATAATTATTTTTATGTCAGGAAATTTTCCCTTAACGAGTTCAATTCCCTGTATTGCTTTATTGAATATTCCTTTACAATGTCTCATTTCATCATGTTTTTCCGAGGGATAATCGATGGAAAATATAAAACAATCAACATATTCAGATATCTCTTTTATTCTTTCTTGTAAGAAATAACCGTTTGTAATTACAACCGTGATGAGATTATTATTTTCGGAAGCATTCACAATTTGAGCAATATCTTCCCTGATTAACGGTTCACCTCCCCATATCGAGTTAATAATAAAACCTAAATCTCCGGCATCCTGATATATTTTTTCAATTTCATTTGATGATAATTCATCATGGCTCTCGGGCTGCGACCATAAACATGTATCACATTTGCAATTGCATCTTAAAGTTATTAGATGAGATAAAATTATAGGCTTTCCCGATAAAAATCTTGAATCTATAAGCCTGTATAAAAATCTTGATGTTTCTTTTAATTTTAACATTTTTTATTTAAACTTTTCAAGCTTTGCCATGACCTCTTCAAGAGGTGGTGTATCAAATATTCTTCTTTCAACATATTGGTTTGCCGCAGCCATGTACATCTGAGAAACAAGAGTAGCAAATTCCGAAGGGAGGTTTACCGGTTTAACGGGGCATTTTCCCTGCCATCCATCACCGGTCTTCTTCCACTCTTTACAAGCAGGAGCAAACTCGGGCTGAAACTTTTTGTACCACTGCCTTAACAGTTCTTTACTAACAAGATTGCCCATTCTGTCCTCATCAAGAGTTCCTACAACATCAACAATATATATTTGCCCATTAAAATATACCATCTCAACTTTACCATCCCAATGAGGTCTTAATCCTGTTTTATCACACTGCTCAGTTATTATTTCATTGACTTTCATAGCTAATAATGGAACTTCCTCAAATTTTTCTTTAGTTAATCCTGAAATGAAATAAGCATCTCCTTCACTTAAAATTCTATCTCCGGCCTCAAGCTTCGTCGTATAACTCATAACCGGTTTGGGGAGCATTTGTCCCGGCTGAGGTTCCGATGTAATCCCAAGTTGTGTATAAATGCCCTGAAGAGATTTTTCTCTCTCATGAGAATCTTTTATCTCTTTTGTTTCTTTAATTTTATCTAAAACCGAACTTCCTAAAGGCAAACCATTTCTGAAAATAATTTCAAGCGGTAATAAGTAATTGTTTATTTTTCCTCTGTTATTTACGAAAAAAGAGTAATCATATTCTGTTATTACATTTCCTTTATCATCGACAAATTTTCTTTCAATTGGCTCGTATTTAACAGCCATATTAACTCTCATAATATGAGAGCCGTTGCCTCCTTCTTCTAAATCAGAGAACTTAACAACTTTTCCATTTTTTACTAATCCGACAAAATGAGTATAAATTCCTCTTCTTTCCAGTTTTTCAAAATTAAATGCAGCCATTACGGCAAGAGCCCTTCCCTTATTCACAATATGATCGGGCATTTCCCCCCAATCGAAAACACTATATCTGTCTGAAAAATCAAAATCTCCCAGTCCTTGTTTATTTTCGAATGCGGATTTTAGAATTATAAGGTCTTTTACGCTTCCCATAATTATTTCCTCCTGATTATTTTCTGTTTTCTTAGTATATAGTTAAAAATATATGTAGAGACGCATGGCGATGCGTCTCTTTTGATAAATTACCCATATAATAATTTGATACGCCCCATTTTGCGTCTCTTCTATATAAATACTACTTAGAGTCATAATCCCCCGAGTACATGGGGGGAACATTTTCATCGTATTCCGTAATTAAAGGGGGTTCGCTCTTCATTTCTATCAGTAGCAGGTGGAGGTTCAGGCGAAAGAGCTGAGATTTCACTCCGTAGTTCGGGCGTCATCTTAATATTCAGCGCCTTGAGTGAACTTTCCAACTGGATTAAATTTCGAGCACCGATTATGGGTGCAGTTACAGCCGGATGGCTTTTAACCCAGGCTACAGACAAACTGGCAGGCTCAAAGCCTCGTTCCTTTGCAAAATCAGTAAATTTCTGAGCGACTTCATACATCCACTCAGCGCCGTAACGCGTCTGGACTATCTTACTTTTAACTAAGCGGCCTGACTTCGGTCTTTTGGAAGGACCGTATTTACCGGTTAACAAACCTCCACCTAAAGGACTGTAAGTGATAACACCTAAGTTTTCAGATTGTGCCATGGGCAATATTTCCACCTCAGCCTGGCGTTTTACCAAATTGTACATCGGCTGAATGCATTCAAACTGTGACCAGCCCTCTTTCGTAGAAATACTCAGGGCTTTCATAACTTGCCAGGCGGCAAAGTTGCTGGCAGACGGATAAAGGATCTTTCCCTGCTGAACTAAATCATTTAAAGCCCTGAGTGTTTCTTCCAAAGGAGTATGGTCATCAAAACGGTGAATAAAGTAAAAGTCAATGTAGTCGGTCTTAAGCCGTTTTAGACTATCTTCTACAGCAGACATAATATGACGACGTGAAGCCCCGCCGGCGTTTACGTCAGTTCCGGTGGGAAAATAAACTTTGCTGGTAATAATTATTTCATCGCGGCATCCTTTAATGAGATTGCCCAGAATCTCTTCGGCTTTCCCGCCTTGATAGATATTGGCACAATCAAAAAAGTTAATACCTGCGTCACGACAGCGATGGAACATTGCTGCCGAGGTTTCTTTATCGGCGTCCCCGCCAAAAGACATAGTACCAATACATAAACTGGAGACTTTTACTCCTGTATTGCCCAAAAAACGGTATTCCATAGTAATGTCCTATTTTTTTAAAATTTGTGATGGATAGTCTTATCTATTTTATTATTAAAATACAATAGGCTTTAAAACGAAGTATTGTTTATTGTTTATAGGTTAATCATTGTAAATATTGGCAGCTTAACATAATTCATGGTGCATAACCCACATATAATCTTATATTAACAATTCCCAATCAATCTCTACCCTCTTCAAAGCATACCCAATCTCCTTCATATAATTTCCGTAGCATGTCATCCAGTGAAAGCCGGGCATCCGCTTCGCCAGTGTACTGCTGTTGCAGGTGAACTGAATGTCAATCTGTGAACGGCAGATATCCATAAAGGGCGCATCAATAATTTCTCCTGTCAGTCCAATCCAGCATTTTGAGGCAAAGTCCGGTATAATGTTAGTTACCATTTGTCCTTTTCTCATTTCCACTTTCGGTGCAGCGCCGTAATCGGACTCAAAGTGAGTCAATATTCTTGCGTCTTCTCTCTCTTTGCCGTTCATTTTCCGCGGCGCTGTGCAGTGAGCCAGTGTTATAATGCTATCGTGCGGGTAGGTTGGATCATTGAGGAAGACGGGCTTTCCCGAGATATTTGCCAGCAATACTCCCGAAGGTATTACCACAAAGTCCGATTCGCAGAAAGCAAGGTAGCCGGAATCATTCAGGGTGCTCAGTGTCAGGCATGCCGACGTTTCGGCAATGGGCATAATTGTCCCCATACAGCTATTTATAGTAAGAGCTTCACTATCTGTCTTTTGCATTAAACTTCGGAAGACATTATCCAGAAGGAAGGCATTTTCAACAAAGTAGCGTTCCGTTTCAAGCTTTGTTCCCGGTGATTTTATGTACTCGTCAGCTTGCATCCGGGCTTTTTGTACGGTATTGTTGTCCGAGCGAGCTTCCGCTATCAAGCCACCCAGCTCATCATAGTCAATTGTCCGAATATCGAAATTCCATATATCTTGTACAAGTCCGGGTACAACACCGCGGGGCTGTGACCATGCGCCGGGACCGCCCACAGCCAGTATTCGCGTCCCCAGTGTATTCTGCAGACCACATAATGCTCTCAGCCGCCAGAGAAGTTCATCGAGGCTGTCTATCACCACGTCATCTTCATTTACACCTTTCACAGCAAGAGCATCGGTGTGCTGCCGTAAATACCGAGGACTGATAATCTCGTACCACAGGTAGACCGGTCCGGATTTATGGCGGCAGAAGAATATCATGTCCTTTCCCGTTTCCGACAGCGCATCAAAAACGTCCATCCATCCGCCGGCGGCATAAATCAGAATCACGTGGGTATCTGCAATGTCACGTATTGCAGGCACATCCCTCCCGCTTTTAACACGGGCAACAGGCATAAACTCTACAGGAAAATCAGCATTTGAATGGATACTCTCGAGTTCTTCCTGTATCCGGGCAACTTCCTTTTGTGCGTCCTCTTCCGTTTGAATGCCTCCCCATGACCGCCAGCTTGTCTGCTGTCTGGGTCCGGGAGTGCTGTATACCAGAACAGGTTTCACCTTCAGCGGAAATCTCGTGAGTGTATGTTCCTGAGCAATTCCTTCAGACGACAGCACTTGCCAGGAGAGATCGGTCAGTGCCATACACCCTATAGCCGCAGCACTCATACCCTTCAGAAAAGTCCGCCGTGTCAGACTATTCTTTCCTTCCGAAATACCGCACCCGTGTGGACAGCAGTGCTGTTCCATTTTGAATGTATGACTTTTGTCGTTTGTCATAATGATACTCCTTAAGAGACCGCTGCATTACTATTTTTGAAGGTAATTTAGATTCCGAAATCCTAAAAGAAGGGGCAGGCAAAGTTCGGAATAACAGAAATATCGAAATATCATAATATACTTACCTGTCATACTTGTTTCAAGATTTTTTTAAGTCAAAATAATATGCAACAATCTCCTTAAACAAGAATTTTATCCGATATTACCCATATCAATTCTCTAAAATAAAATATACAGGGATTGCATTGAATTATGATACCAATTTAATATTTGATCCTGAAGATTACAAACGAAAATGTGAATGGCGGTATAAAAGTTATTAGTGCGGCGGCCGAAAACCGTGATATTTTGGTTTATTAATTGATTTCAACTCTGGTGTTCTCGTAAAAAATTCATAACATATTACATAATAAAATAGGAAAGAACAAGCAAAGTGAAGTACAATTATAGTCGCGGGCTTCAAACCCGGGAGCTGGCTCTAATAAAGTCCACGGAGAGTTCGATTCTAACACACTCCTTTTAATAAGTCTTTATTATAATCATTTTACCGTTCTATAAATAAAACGGTTTTTTGCACAAACTCGCCAACTTGAAACACACAAATAAACATACAACGTACATTTTCACGTAATAAACAGCCAAAATTACTGAATATAACGATATTTTACATAATTTCAGTGTATAAATATACATTTTAGTCTAAAAATATATTGAATTCTATAAATTTATTATATAAATTGGTTGACTTTTTACAAATATCTTTGTTCTCATTCAAGTTACTGATAAATGATAAGCGGTTGCCGGGTCGGATGCAATAATGAGAAATGATCTGTCGTTCCTTCTAAACCTGATTAGATTTGTAAAATTTAATAATTTATTCTTCGATTGTAAATACTCCCGTTTCTTTTTTTATGACATTCCCTTCACTACTTGCCTTCCCCAATTTTCCCGGAATTACCCGGAAAATGAACAGACACCCTCTTTGGGATTCATACATAAAAATACTCTCCGGCTACTATACAAAGATAATACGCAAGCTTATCCTATATTTAACGATTCAATGAAATTTATTGCTGTATACGTGCTTAACTAAACCAATCTTAAAACATAAAAAATGCGAAGGCTGTGCGATGAATTCACCCGGTAAAGGTTCCAGACTGTTAAAAAATCTGATTGTAGAAGTCAATAATTCTGACATATCCTCAATAAAGGAGACGGTAACTCAACTTATTAGAATCATAAATGATCCGAAATCCAGCGCAGATGATTTGAAACATGCCATCGAAATTGATCCCCCGCTGTCGGCAAAGCTTGTAAAAATTGTCCGTTCGGCATACTACGGTTATACTAAAGAAATTAACGACATTCGAGAGGCTATAGTATGTATCGGTTTCGATACGATAAAGGAGTTAGCGCTGAATCAAAAAGTTTTTAACCTGTTCAAAGAATATGAATACATATATGGTTACACGCGCATTTCGCTGTGGAAACACTGTATTGCCGTGGCAATTTGCGGGAAATTAATTTACAGGAGTGTATTCAGACAATATGATGATACTATCTATATTGCCGGTTTACTTCACGATATCGGTTACATAGTAGTCGACCAGTTCCTGCCGAAGGAGTTTAAGGAAATTTTAAAAAAATCCCGGTTTGAGAAAAAATCCCTGATCGACGCTGAAAAAGAGATATTGGGTTTCACCCATGCAGATATCGGCAAAAGGATAGCAGAAGAATGGGGATTCCCTGATTCATTAGTCTATGCTATTGCCAATCATCATTCCCTGTATCCAGAACAGGAGAATGAAGAATACCAGAAAATCGCTTATACCATATATGCGGCGGATTATGCATGTCAGCGTAAAAACATCGGGTATGACGAAAATTTTCACGAGCGTAAAAACCTTTTTCAAAAATGCCGCATAAAATTAAAACTCACGGAAAAAGCGATAGACTATATCATTGAAAAAGTGGAAAACGAAATTACAAAAATGGAAGAAGCAGGATTCTTTTAATGTTGATTTATACACCGACTGAATCGGGATGAAAATTTACGTTTTATGATTTCGGAATCTATTAAATAATTTGATAAATCAACTTTATCCGGCTGTTTTTACTTCATTCAAAACCACGAGGATTAGAAAAAGTATTACCGGCGGCACAGACGTTCATGCTTAATCCATTTTTATGGGTCTGTACATCTTGATATAGTCCGAGTCTGTAGAATCCGGAACGAGGAGAGGTTATCCTGTTGCGTAAGGACTTCAGTCCTTGACGCCGGTCTTCGGGGTAAGGGCTTGTTTAAAGATCAGACTCCGTCTGAAACCACAATCCCGCTTAGCGGGATGCAAGACCTGAACTCATTTATTTCCGCAGCAAACATCAAAAAATAAAAATGCTTCAGTATTTTCGCCCACTTCAATGGCAGGTTATACAACAAGAATATATAAATTATAAATTTATCTTAGTCAACACAGATTCATCTTTGCTGTCGAACAATCCTAAATATTCATTATTTTCTCCTCTCCATTCCATATCTTTAAATAAAATATAACGGCGAATTAATCCCATGGAGCAAATATAATCATAAAAAATAATATCGTTATCCCATTCTCCGTTTTTATCAATATCATACAACCACTGTATCTTCCAACAGTTAAAATCCCCTGCAGGAACTTTGACGGTTTCTTTGCCCAAAACTTTCTTATCCATTCGCCAAGGATTCCCTGACTGCCTGTAAATCCATTGTGAACCGGTTTCCAGCGGGTACTTTATGCTTTGTATCGGTGGTATCTCATAGATTAATGTATCCGAAATTGCAAATTTATTTGGTAATGCTTTTTCAATAAAAGAAGTAACTTCTCTAATACTATTAAAATATCTTCCTTTAAAAAGGATTTTTCTGCTAACATTCGATTTTGGAATTACCCATCCTGCCCCACGATAAGCATATAAATATAATCCGCCGGCAAGATTATTATAATATGATTCATCTTCAAAAGTCTGATCCCCTTCTTCAGTAAGGATTTCATGAAAAACGTATGTTTGGATTGTATCTAAAATAGTTTCTTTTCTTGCAATACTAATAATGACAGTAGAAGTTACAGTAGTATCCGGAACTTGAGAAGTATCTAATGTGTCAGGGCGAAAATTAAGTTTTGAATATTCTCTAAAATATTCCCATTTGTTACCTATCTTAATTGGGTAGAGAAAATTATTTTCATTATTCCCGTCATTATCCCCGACAGGATTATCTTTATTTGAGCAACTTAATACAGAAAGTAGTAAAATTGAAAGAAAAATAGTAGCGATTAAATATCTCATGATTCCCTCCATTTGAAATTTTTTAATTTTTGTTGAATATAATTTCTTATTTATCATCGGCTGAACTGCCAGACAATAATTTATAGAAAAAAGCTGTTAAGCTCTCTGTATGTAATCCCGCTTAGCGGGATGCAAGACCGTGCCCCATTTAATGTTTTTTACAATCCTCCTAAATTGTTGATGTATTATATTTTAAGTACTTAAATAATTATTCTCTATCATTTAATAATTTTAGAACAGGACGGATGGCTGTCTGATGAAGAATTATATGTTAATCTTGTTTGATTTGTACCGTTTGCATTCATGCTGTAGATTTCAGAATTACCATCCCTATACGATACAAAAATGATCTTAGAACCATTAGGAGACCAGGATGGAGAAGTATCATCATCAGAATTATGTGTTAATCTGGTCTGATTTGAACCTTCTGTATTCATTACATATATTTCCCTGTTACCATCCCTATCCGAATAAAAAGCAATCTTAGAACCGTCTGGAGACCAGGATGGCAGACCTTCATGTGAAGAATTATATGTTAATCTTGTTTGACTTGAACCGTCAATATTCATTACATATATTTCAGAATTACCATCCCTGTCCGATTTAAAAGCGATCTTGGAACCGTCTGGAGAAAAGGATGGAGACGTATCATCATAAGAATTATTTGTTAATCTTGTTTGATTCGAGCCATCTGAATTTATTATATAGATTTCACCACCACTACCAGATAATGGATCCCTGGATTCAAAAACGATTTTAGAACCATCATAAGACCAGGATGGATACCAATCCACAACATTTTTATTATAGGTTAATCTGGTTTGGTTTGAGCCGTCTACATTCATTATGTAGATATCCGCAAGACCTGTATCAGGACTTACTTGTACAAAAGCAATTTTATCGCCGTTTGGAGAAATAGATGGATGCCAATTACCAGTAGAATTATTTGTTAAATTAGTTTGATTTGAACCGTTTGAATTCATGATGTAGATTTCGGGATTACCATCCCTATTCGTTTGAAAAGCTATTTTAAAAAGACCATATTCGGGTTCAGGATCTATCACATTGTTTTTATTGCAGAAGATAAAAACTATAGAAGCCGACAGCACAAAAACACCAATCTTTTTCATTGTATGTTCTCCGTTGATTTAACATATCTTCGGGATCAGGTCTTGCATCCGCTCAGCGGGATAATTATAATATTTTGCGCCGGAGGCGGATCTTTAGACAAAACAAAGACCCCAATTATGCACCCTTTTTAATAGTTCCGGCATATTCTAACACCTACACCATAAAATCTTTCGTAAGCTCCAAATACCATGTAAGCCGTTGTCGTAAGAACTTTTTTAATTTCTTACTTTAACTACCTCATTATTTTGAAAGTGAATATAAGGTTCTGCCAGTTCATACGCATTTCCAATCATATTATAACATCCATCCTGAGATTTACCAATTTCATAACAGTTGACCGGCAACAAATCAGGTAATGATTCATAACCATAAAATATATAATGAGCAATTCCTTCCGCATACTCGTTCCCCCATGTATATTTGTAACCCGGATCCGGACCTTTCGACGCGCGTTCCCACTGAGCGGTTGTTGGTATTCCATATGACAATCCCGTATTTTCGCTCAGCCAGCTACAATATGCCTCGGCTTCGTAGAAACTGATACCGTGTACTGGTGTATTTTCGTGATGAGAGTAGGGGTCGTCAAGCCATGGAGGAATGCTTGTACCCCAAAACTTCGGTCCCGTCCATCCGCTGTCAATTTTTGCCTGCCATCCTTCTTTCGACCAGTACGATTCAGTATTATATCCGCCTTCCAGCACGAATTGATAATACTGAATATTCGTCAATTCATACTTTCCAATCCGGTACGGTTCAATTGAATAAACTTCTAATTGATCCCACAACTTAGGGTCCCAACTCGGTCCAACACGAACTGTTAAAGCACTGTCTATCAGTATTGTCTCCGGGGCGTATTCATAATCCGGGTCGGGAGCAAAGACGCCTATTTTATGCATATCGGACTGCGATGTGGGAAAAAATAAGTTATTACAGGAGAAAAATAAAAATCCAATAACTAAACAAAGCAAAACTTTCATAACTCGCATTTCTTGACCTCCAAAGATTTTTATCTGGTTCCTACGGAGAACGTAGGAACCAGACTGAAATATTGGATTTTAATCAACTTCGCTTTATTTAAATAATACAAAGACCATGCCATCAAATTTTTCCGAGCTCGATTCTCAATGATTGTGCAAAATTCTGCACACTTTTTTGTTTTTTTCCCGTTCCTACGGGCTTCGTGGGAACCAGAGTTAAAGGTAAATTATTCTATAATTGTTTATGTAAGATTGTACGTTGGAATTTTATCGAGAGGAATCGTATCGTGATTAACTAATTGTATTTTCGCCGTGAGTAATATCTGCATCTGTAACTATTGTACAATCTTGATATCTCATTAATTTCCTCTATTATATTGAATAGCAGGATATTTAAATTTTAAGATAATTTAAATCGCACCTTAATTATTTTTAATGTAATTAAAACTTTTAGAATTGTCAATAATGAAATTCAAAAATGAAAAAAATATGATGTTTTGTTATTCTTATCAGACAGAGTCTGGTCTTTATAATAAACTGCAAATATCGTGCCATAGTTATTTTTATTTTATAAAACTTCCATTAAAATGTATAAATTCCCCAATGTCCCCCTTTGGTAAAGGGGAATAAAAGGGGGATTTGAAAACGTAAAACAGCCTAATCGGGCATCTTTGTGGATGCATCGTTATTTTATTTGGCAGCAGCAGTGAAAAATATTTCACTGTTGAAGAGTACAATTACATGCGTATAGTGCAAAATATTTCACAGTCAAGGAGTGTGATATTAAGAGTATTTATTCTAATAATTCAATATTTTGCATAGTCTATTACCCGGTACTATTGCCGGACTTGTCTTTGCCGAGGAGGATTCGTTTCAGTTCGAAGAGTTTTTGAATAGCTTCACGCGGGGTGATCGTTTCGGGGTCTATCGACTGCAGCGATTGACGGAGGAGAGCTTCTTCCTGGCTGAACAGGCTTATTTGATAGGCGCCGGAGCCCTGCAGAAATCCTGATTCCACCGTATCCTTATTTGAAAATTGTCCGGGAGCAAGCTCCATTGCCTCAAGATTGTCGAGTATCTCCCGGGCTCTAATAATGATTGCCGGCGGAACGCCCGCCATCCGGGCGACGTGGATGCCGTAACTGTGATCGGTGCTTCCGGGGAGTATCTTGCGCAAAAATATTACGGAATCCTGCCATTCTTTTACCTGTACATGTAAATTTTTCACGTGCGGCAGATGCTGGATCAGCGCCGTTAATTCGTGAAAATGTGTTGCAAAGAGCGTTTTAGCAGCAATTTTCGGCGTATTGTGGAGATATTCTACCGTTGCCCATGCAATCGATAAGCCGTCAAACGTGCTTGTTCCGCGCCCGATTTCATCAAGAAGCAGTATGCTGCGCGGAGTTGCATTATTAATGATATTGGCGAGTTCAATCATTTCCACGAGAAATGTACTTTCACCGCGGGTAACGTCATCGTGTGCTCCGACACGGGTAAAAATCCGGTCTACAATGCCGATTTCCGCCTTCCGCGCAGGAACGAAACT
>LJUD01000051.1 GCA_001304035.1 bacterium SM23_31
ACAGACAGCGGCGACAATATATACGTTTCTTTTAGATTTCAAAACCGCATTGAAAAATACAGCCCCGGCGGGAATCTGTTAATGAAAATCGACAGACCGCTGGATTATAAAGTAACTAAGGCTAAGGGTGAGTTAAAAGTGGATGACGAGGGTGCCGGAAGAATGAATATTATGCTCAGGTCGCCCGAACTGAATGAAGTTTCCCTGGCTGTCGGCGTTGACGGGAACTCGCGCATCTGGGTCGTTACAAACCGCCGGCAGTTAAAAGACGACGAAAAGGTTAGCCTAAGCGTGATGGTTTCTAACGACGGCGTAAGCGCCAGGATGTCGCAGCGAACTTCAGGAAATACGGACATTACAGAAACAGATGCGTATGAGCTTGAGGTGTTCAGTCCCGATGGTATTCTGCTTGGCAAAGTTCCCCTTACACATTTCGTCGACGCAATGCGCATTTACGGCGACAGGCTTTATATTGTTGACAAACTCCGCGGCATGCGGGTCTTTGAGTATAGAATCGTGGAAAAGTAGTACCTTACATCGTCTTTATAATATATAATTCCCTTCTTCCAAACGCCGGCAAATACCCGGCGTTTTTTATCTGGATAAATACTACATAATTAGTTATATTCCGAACACTATAGCAAATTATTTGTATGCTATTATATTGAACCCATACGGAGTGGTCAGTTTATTAAGTTAGTATTTAAGTGTACTGCTTTATGGGATCACAATGACAAAAACAGAATATTATTAATAATACTGCGCTAAAATCAAGCGCATCCCGAAGCTTCGTGTGCGGCTACCATATTGAGTTAATATGAAAGTATAACCGGTAGCCGCCCCGAGTACTCGGGGCGTCAATCATTTCATTATTATAATCTTCAAGAGGGGGTATCATGAACAACAAAATTACACTATTGCTGCTGTTACTTATCACGGTTTGTCTGTGGAATTGCAGCCGGGAGACAGAACCGGATGAATATTACACCTTTGAAGTAATTGAAGGCGTGCGGCACGTTCATAACTATAAGCCGCAGTGGGGCGACGAACCGAAAGTTGCGCTGGAATTCGTGCAGAAGATTGGAGGATTAGAGGTAACGGATGAGAATTATATGTTTTTCAATCCAGATGATATCGCAATGGATAGTGATGGAAATCTTTATGTGCTCGACGCTGGAAATTACAGAATCCAAAAATTTGATTCTCAAAGAAAATATCTTGCAACATTCGGGAGAAAAGGTTTAGGTCCGAGTGAGTTTCAAATGCCTAATGATATTGATGTTGGTAAAGACGGAAATATATTTGTTTATGAAGCTAGGAGTAAACCCTTTATGATACTTTTAAATCCACAGGGGAAAGAATTAAAGCGGTTTTCTTATGAAGATGAGAGTGGTCAAGCTTTCCTAATGCTGAGATCCGGAGAAATAGCAAGATTTAATAACGATACAAAGGACAGGTTAAATTTAATTTACATTTTTGATACTAATGGAAAAAAATTAAGGGAATTTGTAAATGCCACAAAATATGAAGATGAAGCATTTAACTATCCGGGCAATTTTATAAAATTTAACATTGACAAAAAAGACAATATTTATGTCTGCTTTGAACACCAGAACAGAATAGAAAAATATTCCCCGGAAGGTAAACTTCTCATGAAAACAGACCGACCGCTTGATTTTGAGATAACATATGAAAAACGAAAACGGATTATAAGAGGTGGTCTAATACCGAGAGAGGTAATAAATGCTATAATAAGTAGAGTATCAAAGGAAATAGGAGTAGACCACAAAGAACGCATCTGGGCAATTACGTACCGAAGACAACGGGAGGATGATGACAAGGAAAAATATCCCGACCCTCACGTGCTGGCGGAAGAGTTATTCAGGTTTGATATTTTTGATCCTGAAGGTATATATCTCGGTTCATTTCCCGTAGAAAAAGACTTTGATTCAATGCACATCTATGATAATCGATTATTTTTAATAGATTCCGGCAACGAAATGTGCATATACGAATACAAAATTGTAGAGAAATAAAATGCAAAATAGACACGGCGGTATACGGGAAGTAGGAATTTGATTTATCAAATTCGCATTAAAACTTGGGTGTCATGGACCACTCCATGACACCAGCTTATTTCCTGTCACGGATTGGTCCGTGACAGCCCGGAAAAGAGGAGGCTAAAATGAGGTTTCTAAAATTATTTTTACTCATTTCAATAGTTGTCTTTGCGGCATTTTCATGCAGCCGGGAGAAAGATACATTCAAGGTCGAGGTAATTGAAGGGGTAAAGACTGTTCATAACGTATCCCCGAAGTACGAAGATAAAGAATTTGTGACGCTCAAAGAATTACACACCATTGAAACATTCGGCGAAGAGGAAGACTTCTTGATATCGGCTGTTAATGAGATGGAAGTCGATGATGAAGACAACCTTTATCTGCTCGGTTTTTACGAATCAACAATTACCAAGTTTGACAGGAATGGCAGCTACATTAAGACTATGGGGCGGGAAGGGGAGGGTCCAAGTGATTTAATAAGGCCCAGGTTGTTTAGCATTCATGATAACAAATTTTATATCAATCAGCAAATTTTGAGTACGAATAACATTAACATTAAAGTGTGGGATATGGATGGTAAGTACGTGGAATTAATTCGTATGCCATTAGAAAATTATGATTTTATTAAGGCTTATGATGATTTTTTTGTTGTTTTAAAATTTGTTTATAGAACGGTGTATTCTCAATCAGCAGTAAATAAAGAACAAATTGAAATTAATGGAGGTCCAAGTACTCCTGCTTATATAATAGAAAAAATGACCAAAGATTTCAAAGTTATTAATCTGATAGCTTCGTTTGTTTATGAAAATGGAGCAATGAGCAGTCCTAATTTTAACGTGTGTGATGCGATTACTTCACAGAATGAGATTTATTTCCCTGCAAGTTCCACAGAATATGCAATCAATAAATTTGATTTTGATGGTAATCTTGTCCTTTCTTTTAACAGAACATACGAAAGAATACCTTATTCTCAAACCGCAAAAGAATATGATACTAAAAGAAGAGAAGAAGCAAAGAAGAACTTTGAAAAAATGTTTCCGGGTCAAGAATATCGCGGGAGAGCGGCTTTACCGAAATATCCCCCGATTTTAAGAAAAATCCTTGTCGATGATTATGATAACGTTTGGGTGGTTGCAGGAGAATACTCGGAAGAAATCAATACAGATTATGATAATAAAATCGAAGCAACAGTCGATATTTTTGATAAAAATGGTGTATATTTATATACTTTTAAAAGTCTTCATATAGGTTTACGCAGTTTTATCAAAAATAACAGGCTTTATTCGGTAGATTTTTACCATGAAGCCACAGAACCTGAAATAATTCGAGTGTTTGAGATTACTTACAATTTTTAATAGCTTCAAGCAAATTAACGTGTAGGAACATAATAGGGTTTCACAAAAGTATTTTTTGCAATAAATTGTTTTTTCTAAAGAACAGACTTTGTCTGAAAAATCCCCCTTAATCCCCCTTTAATAAAGGGGGATTTATATATTTTCATAAAAATTTACCAGAGTATTGGTAACATAAAATATTAGGCTATTAATTGAAAATCCTTAACATTATTTCGGTAAAAATTCGCATAAAGATGCTGAAACAAGTTCAGCATGACAGGAAGGTCATACCTGTCATTCCCCCGAGTACTCGGGGATTCTAAATTTAATACAAAATAAAAATATATTTGAATATAAATTTCTTGGGAAAGTTATTAGATCAAATACATTCAAAATTAAAAATTTCCAAAATTTACCAAAGGTTTGCTCTTTAATCCGACGTATACGTTTCAAGTGAAAGGGTGTTGTTGGAGAATTGGGCGTAGGTGAAGTGGTCGATCCAGTCGCCGAGGTTGATAAGGCTTTTGCCGCTGGTGGTTTTATGCTCGAATGGACGGTGGGTATGCGCCATAATAACGTGGTCAATGCCGCCGGCAAAGAGCTTTTCTGCGAATGAAATGTACTCTTCTTCCCCGCCGAAGTCCCTGTTTTCCGTGTATTTCCTGCTGAAGCCCGAACACCATCCGGCAAACCTTATACCGATGTCGGGATGCAGCCAGCGGTAAAGAAGAATGTTTAACCGGCTGCGAAATACATGCTTTATGAACCTGTATCCCCGGTCGTCTTTTTTTAAGCCGTCGCCGTGCATGATGTAGAATGTCTTATCCCCGATTGTTTCCCTGAGTGCTTCGGGATGGAAATGCAGCCCGAGATTCTTCTGAAAAAATTCGCCCGCCCAGAAATCGTGATTCCCCGCAATGTAGTCGATTCTTATGCCGCTTTCGGTCAATTCCTGCAGGCAGGAAAGGACAAGTATATAATCTTTCGGAATGACGGTGCGGTATTCGAACCAGAAGTCGAAAAGGTCACCTGCAATGAAAAGCCGGTCGCCGGGTTCGAGCATTGTGCGCAGAAAACGGACAAGCTTCCGCTCACGTTCCTTATCAATTTTATGCTCATTCATCCCGAGATGTGCATCCGATATGAAGAGTATTTTGTTTTCAGACATAGGAAAAAATATAAAAAATATTTAACCGCAAAGTCGCAAAGACACAAAGAAAGAATATTTCTCAGCGTCTCTGCGGTTCAATTACCGTATGCAAATAATATAGCTAATAGCACGTGAAAAAACAATGAAAAAGCCGGTTAAACATTTCACAGTTTATTATTGACTAAGTAGGAAACTTTTTTTACCTTTTTACGATAACTGAAATAGCTGTCGGCTTTCAGTTCTCAGCTAAAGTAATTCAAAACTAAAACTCATAGCTGATAACCGATTACCAAAAATACATAGATTAATGATTCCGATAAAAATCACGTGTAACATTTATAGATTATGCCTGAATTGCTTGCTCGGCTTAGTACTCCTTTTTTCATATAACGTTTCAGCCGCTGTCTCCCAGCTTGTTACGAATTCGGCTTCTGATATTCGAGTTATCACGCTTGAATACGAATCGGTCAAGTTGGGTCCGTTTCATTACCGTAAAGTAGTTCAGCCTAAGTTGGGAATCGCCCTGAGCGGGGGAGGATTACGCGGTTTCGCACAGATCGGCGTTCTTGATGAATTCGAGAAAGCCGGTATTCCGGTCGACTATATAGCCGGTTCGAGCATGGGTTCGATTGTCGGAGGATTGTATGCGATCGGATATTCTCCTACGGAACTCGAACAGTTGGTACTCGAAACAAACTGGGAAGACCTCTTTTTCGATGCGCCTGAGCGCTCAACAATGTTTGTCGACCAAAAAAGAGAACTCAACCGTCATTTACTTGAAATCCGGTTTGAAGGCAAAGATCCCTATATCCCGCAGGCTATAAGTCAGGGTCAGCAGATTTCTACAATTTTGAATTCGCTGATTCTCCGCGCCGGCTTCCAACCGCACACGGATTTTAATGAGTTTAGAATTCCGCTGCGTGTGGTTGCCACAAATATACTGACCGGAGAGGAAACCGTATTTAAAGAAGGGAATCTGGCGCTTGCAATTCTCGCAAGCATTTCCGTTCCGCTGCTCTTCTCGCCTGTTAAGATAGACGGCAGTTTATACTGGGACGCCGGCTTGACGAACAACATACCGACAGACGTAGCACGCAGCATGGGCAGCGATATTGTAGTTACAGTGAACACTACCGCTCCTCTGCGGAATCTTGAGCAGATGCATAATCCCTGGGAGCACGTTGATCAGGTAACCACTATTATGGAAGAATCGCGTAATAAGGAGGCGCTCAAAAACGCCGACGTGGTCATCGCTCCGGACCTGGGCGACTTGCCTGCATACGACTCGGAAGCCGTCCCCGAATTTATCGCCCTTGGCAGGGAAGCCGCTCGTAAAGCTATTCCTGAAGTACAAAAAAAATTGAGAGAGGCGGATAAAAATAACAACTATTCAACACTATTTAATGTTGGTAAGATCAAGATTACAGGCAATGCACGATTACCGGAAGAATTCATTAACCGGCACATTTCCACTAATCTCATTGATCCCGCATACGACAACAAGATTAAAAACGACCTCAAGGCTGTTTTTGCTACAGGTTATTTTAAGGACGTGATGGCTGTCATTAATACCGAAACTTCACAAAATAATCCCGAGTACTCGAAAACAGAACAAAATTCTACTACGGTTGAATACCGTGTCATTGAAAATCCTGTTATCAAAACAATAAATATCACCGGTAACACGGTATTTTCCCAGGAGGAATTGCAGGAATTGTATGTGCCCGGGGAAAATGATGTATTTAATCATATAAATGGAGAAAAATTTATACTTGGTATTCTGGAGCAGTATAATCAAAAAGGTTATTCTCTTGCTCAGGTAATCGATTTTAACACAGACCCGTCTGAGCAAACACTCTCGGTACGTATTGACGAAGGACGGATAAGCGGTATCCAGGTTATAGGCAATAATAAAACCCAGCCGCATGTAATAAAACGGGAGATGCCGATCAAAGCAGGGGATATATTTGATTTTAATAAAGTCCAGCGTGGAATTAACAACATATACGGTATGGGGCTGTTTCAGCGGGTATACCCCACATTCGCCGGTGAAGCGGGCAGGCGCATCCTTCAGATTAATCTTGAAGAAAAAAAATATGAAATTGTTCGATTTGGTGCACGGTATGACCTTGATAAAGAAAGTAAAGGTTTTATTGAATTGGCTGACGATAATTTTGGCGGACTTGGAATGAAATCACTGCTCCACGCAAGGTACGGCTCACGTGAAGAAGACTACCGGTATCAATTCCGCCTTGACCGCATATTTGTCTCATACTTGACTATGAGTGGAGATTTTCATTATACCTCAAAAAAAGATTTTTTAACCGATCAATTCGATAACTTTATCAGGCGCGGGGATTTTAAGGATACACGTTTTGGCGGCTCGATATCTTTTGGCAGACAGCTAAGTAGATTCGGTACCGTATCCGTAAAATTGGATGTCGAGAAAATCAAAGTTGAAGCATTTCCCTCTCCTTCACTGCCGCAGTATATGACGGATTTTCTCATCTATAAAGTCAATGAGAGGGTTGATTTGCGGACTATTACACTCCAGTCGATGGTAGATACGCGTAACAAATATCCCTTTCCAAGTAAAGGTAATTTTCATGAAATATACTACGAAACCGCCACTCCGCTTCTGGGCAGTAAGATATCGTATGTAAAGTTCTATTCTTCGCTCGGTTATGTATATACATTCAATAATAAACATACGGTTGAACCGAGAGTTGTGATCGGTTTTTCCGATGAAACTCTCCCGTACGCTCAGCGATTCCGATGGGGGGGATTGCATACTTTTTTTGGTAAAAGATTAAATAGTCTGCACGGACGGATGATTGTTGCATCAAACCTGGGATACCGGTTTAAACTTCCTTTACAGAATATTTTTGATACGTATATTGGATTTCGATGGGACCTGGCAAACGTAGTCGAAAAAAATCAGCAAATAAAATTTAAAGATTTTAAACACGCATTTGGAGCTGTCGCTTCCATGAATACGCCTATCGGGCCCATTGAACTGGGATATGGAGTTGCATTTAATGATACCGACAGGATATATTTTTCATTAGGATACCAGTATTGATTTTTATATTATGCAATTTGTAAAATATATGTTTTTCATTATACCGCACGGAATACAAAATTACCTGCATGTATTTATGTGTGCAGCAAATTTCTATATGTGAAGTGTTCTCTGTCAGGGAAGTGATGGCTTTTGCCGTTGGTGATCCCGCTGAGCGGGATTACTTCTTTGCGTTCTTTGCCCCGGATACTCGGGGCGGGAGAATTTTTTAAATACAAAGATAAATTTCTGATAATTTTGCGGTTGTCTTAAATCTTATGCTTAGCTGTTTGAACATTTCTGCTGTAGAATTGATATTTTGTAAAAAAAAATTAAAAAAAAGAAATTTCTATACAAATCTAATTGTTATTTTATTATATTGTATTTCAGTATCATTCGATGAACTCTGTGCGTGAACGGGAGTCAAATCTGCCGGGAGCAGTCGATGCAGTACGAATTCCTTTACTCGCTGCACTTTTTGCTGCCCTTACGGCTGTTGGCGCTTTTCTGCGTATTCCTATATCACCGGTACCATTCACGCTGCAGACATTGTTTGTCTTTCTTTCGGCGGGACTGCTGGGACCGACCGGAGGCTTTTTAAGCCAGTGTCTTTACCTTGCCGTTGGTTTTTTGGGAATACCCGTTTTTTCCGGCGGCGGCGGAATCGGGTACATTTTTTACCCGGGATTCGGGTATTTACTCGGATTTCCCGTAGCAGCGTTGATAATGGGTATTCTGAGCAAGCGGTTTGTACACAAGAAAAAACATAATACGGACGGCAAATCGCTGATAGTTAAATTTGTCTGGATATACTCAATCGGGACAATAATTATATATATTTTCGGAATATCATTTTTGTTTTTTTATGCTGAAAATATAGCAGGAGAAGCGTTCTCGATACTTTGGGTCGGATTTATAATTTTTATCCCGACCGATATAGCAAAGATTGCGGCTGGCGCCTGGTTAACCGTCAGACTACGAAGGTTGGGTATAGTTTCATCCATGTATTAGGTCACTTTTTGAAAGAAAAAATATATAAAAAAATATTTTTATTGTTTTATGCCTTTAAATTTTGTAAACTTATTACTATAAGGTGGTCATCATGCAGCCCGATATACGCCAAGAAATAATTAAAAGCATTAAAAAGCTTCCTACCTTACCTATTATCTTTGAAAAAATCCTGGAAACCGTAGACGATCCCCGGTCGTCAGCTAATGAGTTACAGGAAATTATTAAAAACGACCAGTCGATAACCGCCAAAATACTTAATATGGCGAATTCCGCTTATTATGGTTATTCAAAGCGGGTCAGCAGCCTTTCACGAGCTGTGGTTATACTCGGGTTCGATATGGTAAAAAATATCGCACTAAGTGTTTCCGTATTCAGTATGTTTCCTTATAAAAACGAAAAATCGTATTTTAATAAAGAGCAGTTCTGGCTGCATGCAATAGCATGCGGATATCTCGGAAAAATGATTGCGGAAAGAACGAATTATTACGAACCTGACAAAGCTTTCATTGCTTGTTTATTACACGATATTGGGAAAGTAGTTCTCGACAGCTATTTTGAGGACGATTATAGTAAAGCCATACAAATTAAAGCGAAAGAAAATATTTCTATAAGGGAAGCTGAAGAAAAAGTCATAGATTTAAATCATACTGAAGTGGGATATTTTTTAGGGGAAAAGTGGGATTTTCCTGATGAATTGCTCAGTGCAATCAGGTATCATCACTTTCCTGCAGAGGCTCCTCAACAGTATTCGTCTCTTACGTACCTGACATATTTGACGAATATCGTTTGTCAGGAAGAAAGAATCGGGGAAGGAGGCAGCGTACTGCCTGTTCAAATCGAACCCCAAACTTTTGCGGTGCTGAAATTAAAAGATTCACATCTGGAACTAATCAGGCAGGATATCCAGGATTTGCGCGAAAAGCTCGAAACTATGATTCAGGCAATACATTTATAATTGTATTATTGCTATGGCTTCAGAAAAAATAAAAAAGTTAGAAAAAAGAATATCTTCTCTTTCGAAAACGCTCAGTGACCTTGAGAACAGCTATGAAGAAAAGGTTCACGAGCTCTCTTTTCTTCGTAAAATCGGCGATTTACTGATATACGTCTTTGATATACATGAAGCATGTCAAAAAATTGTAGACCTGCTGTATGATGAGATGCTCCCCGATAACTGTTCGATATTGCTGCTTAATCATCAGAAAGGAGAATTAGAACTTTTTGCAGTCGAATCAAAAACTACATTTGACATCGAAAATGAAAGTTATATCCTGGAAGTAGGAAAAAAATTTAAACTCGGTGAAGGTGTTGCAGGATGGGTGCTCGAACAAAAACAGGTCGTTTACATTCCAGATACATCTCTTGATGAACGGTTTATTTATTTTGAAGAAATGCGGGTAGAGATTCAATCCTTGATTTGTATACCGCTTTTAAATCAGGATAAACCCGAAGGCGTGATTAATATCAGCTATTGTAAAAAACATGCTGTTCCTGTGGAGAGAATACATTTTTTGAATATCCTTATGAATGATGTCGGTCTTGCAATCGGCAATATCAGGCTATTTGATGAGCTCAAAGAAACAAACCGGTCGCTCCAGGAAACAAATGAAAACTTACGCCAGACCTTTACTGAATTGCATAAAACACAGCAGTACATTTTCAACTCACTGAAAATGTCGGGAATCAGCGTTCTCGCTGCCGGTATCGCACATGAATTTAATAATATCTTTGCCGCAATAATGGGATACAGCGAGTTAAGTTTATTGAGCACCGATATTGAAGAGAACAAGAAAAGCTTCAAGGCAATTTTTAAATTATCTAACCGGGCATTACAGGTAATTAAAAAACTACTCGATTTTGCCGGCAGGCATCAGATAACAAAAACCAAAATTAACATCCATACGGAATTGCAGTCCATTGTAAACCTCGTGAAGTCGGAATTGACAAAAAACTGCATTGAAGTAAAAACCTCATTCGGTAAAACTTCTTATGTTGTGGGCGACATTAATCAGATATCACAGGTTTTTTTGCATCTTATTTCGAATGCCCGTGACTCGATGGAAGACGGCGGAACTCTATCAATAAGCACGCGTCAGACCGATAACTGCGTCGAAATCACATTTGAGGATACTGGAAAAGGAATTGAGCCCTCGCTTCTTAAAAACATTTTTGATCCTTTCGTGACCACAAAAGGCGCCTTTGGCGGCGGCGAACAACCCGGACTCGGATTAGGGCTTTCTGCGGCATACGGTATTATAAAAAGTCATGAAGGGGACATCGATATTACAAGTGAAGTAGGCTCGGGAACCAAGGTGACAGTACGCCTGCCTCTCCACAAATCAAATGCAAAACCTTCTAAAAAAGCAAACCGGTAACATTAATACTTTCACGAATCGATACAAAAACAAAGTCTAAAAAAGTTACATCCGCAGGGAAAGGTCGCACCTGTCCCTACAAATTTTTCACCGCTTCCCGGATTGTATTTGTGAAATATGTATAGTATCATTTTTCTGCTTTTTTAATTTAATCAAATATCTTGTTAAAATCAGGATGTAGTTTTTTAAGTGCAGCGTTGTATTTCTTTTCATCTGATTTCCTACCGCTCTTCTTATAAACAGCATAATCGTGAAAAACAGTAAAAATGTTTATCCAATCCTTGTCTTTAATTATTCCCGAATTATATGTTGAATCAATTTTTTCAAGATTTTCCCACTCACTATTCTCTATCATTTCACGGATGATACTTACAATAGATGAAAGAACCGTTGCTATCTGCTTTACTGATGCTTTTGAAAGAGCCTGCGCTGAATACTCGAAACCTTTTTTAAATTCCTGTTTTTTGAAATAAATATCTGCAATGTTATTGAGAATTTTTCCTACTAATCCGGGAGCGGAAATCTTACAAATCTCCAGCGCTTCATTATGGTATTTGAGCGCCTTGTCAAGGTCGCCTTTATCGCTGTATATGAGACCTATGTTGCCTAATTGACTTGCTTCTCCCTGACGGTAGCCGGTTTCACGGTGAATCTTCATTGCTTCCTTAAGGTATTTTAGGGCTTCGTCAAGGTCGCCTTTGTCGCCGTATATTATACCTATGTTGCCCAAATCACTTGCTTCTCCCTGACGGTAACCGATTTCACGGTGAATCTTAATCGCTTCGTTATGGTATTTTAGCGCTTCGTCAAGGTCGCCTTTGTCGCTGTATATGAGACCCATGTTGCCTAAAGTACTTGCTTCTCCCTGACGGTAGCCGGTTTCACGGTCTATCGTAAGCGCGTCATTATGGTATTTTAGCGCTTCGTCA
>LJUD01000297.1 GCA_001304035.1 bacterium SM23_31
GTGCAAAATGTACAATGTATAATGCAAAATGAACTAACAGGTAATTATAAAAAGAACTTTTTCACAATACGAATGATTGCAATTTTACATTTTAGACTTTTCATTTTTCATTTTGCATTGGTTTAGCCTCTGTTCCTTCCCCGTGTACTCGGAACCTCTGCGGTGAAAAATATTCCCGTTCTATGTAAAATTTGAACATAATGTCAATATTTTTGTATGTAATATATATCAACATATATCAACATCTTTTAAGACAATTTCAATATGATACAAAGTCCGATTAATATGTAATTTTATTCTTATACTTCTGCTATTTTATACATATTTTATATTTTTTTCTTGACAATTAGAAATCTAAGCCTTATATTTCTACAAAAATAGAAACGGTTCTAAATAATTAGAAATGATTCGATTAAATAAGGAGCTGGTATGCCGAGGCACAAGGATTTTCTTTCACCGTTCGAATGGGAAATTATGAATGTTATCTGGGATTTGGGAGGTTCGCCGACTGTTAAAAATGTAATTGACGTTGCGTATCCTGACGGAAGTAAAGCATATACGACAGTGCTGACTATTATGTCCAATCTCGTGGATAAGGGCTTTTTGAAAAAAGAGAAATTCGGACCGATAAACATCTATAAACCGCTTAAAAACCGGGAGGAAGCTGTATCAAAAGAAGCGAATATTTTTATGAATAAGGTTTTCGGCGGTTCGTTTAAAGAAATGGCTCACTTTATGCTCGATAACAGTAAACTGTCGGATACGGAATTTTCCGAGTTGAAAAAACTGATACAGCAAAGAGAAAGCAAACAAAAGGGGAAAAAATAATGATTAACACGGTAAATGAAATAAGTTCGTTGTGGGCGGATCACTTTCTACTTGCGTCATTACAAAACACGGTCTTTATATCGGCAGTACTTATATTATTGTATTTACTCCGGCGTAAAGATGCCCGTCTGTTGAAGGGAATCGCACTCGTTGGTATAATAAAACTGCTTACTCCGCCCTTTTTTGCCGTTACGTTCCTCGAAAAATCATTTTCCGGAAGCGCGGTGCTTTCTGAATTAGGAACGTTTATTCTGCCCGGAACCGTCATTTCAACAGAGGAACTTTCCGGGTCTTCGCCGGAGTTGACAATACAGTCATTATGTATGGTCGGCTGGCTTGCAATTTTAATAATCATTTTAAGTTTTACCGCTGTTCGCATTTACAGATTGAGCAAGCTGTTTGTTGATGCAGAGCCCGTCGATGTTACGCCTTATGCCGCAGATAAAAGTAAGTCTATCACCTATTTGAGATCAGACCTCAATCACAGCCCGCTGGTCTACGGTTTTTTCCGGCATAACATTATTCTCCCACGATGCTGGGACACGTGGTCCGGCGACTGTAAACGGTCGGTTCTGGCGCATGAAACAGCCCACATCAAACACGGCGACCACTGGATTAACCTGATGCAGGCGTTAGTGCAGGCGATTCACTTTTTCAATCCCCTTGTGTGGCTGCTCAACAGAAAATTGGATAAATACTGCGAGATGGTGTGCGATGATGCCGCTGTTAAAATTACCAGGTTAACCTCAACCGGCTACTCTGATAATCTTCTTGGTGTTGCGAAAACAATTTCCCAGCCATGGCAGGTAAATGCAAAGACCGCATTTGCAAAAACACCAAGCCGGTTAAAGGAGCGTGTTTACTACCAGATTGAAAGGTGTGAGAAAAAAGAAATCAGTAAAACGAAGTATTCCTTCACCATTATTCTGCTTACCGCCATGATTTTACCATTTTCATGGCACTTTTCTTTTGATGGGAAAACGGGTGAAGAATCGCCCGATATTAAGAGGAAAAACGTTACACATTACTGGCGGAAACTTGAGATGTATACACCAATTTATGATAATTCAAAAGTAGTATATATAAGTGAATTAACCGGCAGTGATGAGGTCGGCAACGGCACAAAAGAATATCCGTTTAAAACACTTCGCAGGGCTTTGGAACTGGATATTTGGAAGAAATTACAGTAAGGCTGTCATGGATACTACTATTACATATTCGCATAATGAGGTATTTAACCGGCAGCTTGTTGAGCAAATCCCCTTTTTATGGCGGACAGCCAAAATATTCCACAAAAACGACGACGATGCAAAAGACTTACTGCAGGAAACGTTATATAAAGCGCTAATCCACAAAAAAAAGCTGAGAAACGGCGCACACTTAAAAAGCTGGTTAAAGACAATTCTCAAAAACGCATTTATTGATCATTGCAATCGACAAAAACGGTTTAAAAGTGAAATTGATATTGACTCAACCGCCTTTTTAAAAGAAATCCCGCAAGACCCCGTCCTTAACCGGTTATTTCATTTCTCAGACTTCTCATTTAATAATCAAATATCGGACAATTATATTCTGGTTTTCAACCATTTGCCTTCAAGGTTTAGAAAATTCATATTTTTGCATGATATTGAAGGTTATTCTTACCGTCAAATCGCAGAGTGCATCGGCTGCCCGATAGGTACTGTGCGTTCAACATTGCATAACGGTCGAAAAATTATGTTGAAAACGTACAAAAAACTGTATTTAATTTGACGATTTTGATTACGCAGTATATTTTTTAATATTTATTGTAGAATTTATTCTCTCAATTTTGATGAAATGCAAATATCCGCCTAATTTAAAAAGTGGTTCATCATATTAATGCGTACCTTCGATCATTCCCTAAGGGATTGTTCGTACAATAGGAAATATACATAAATTGTCAGAACCACCCCGAGTACTCGGGGATGCAATGATCACCATGATCCCGCTTAGCTGGATTTCATCATTGCAATCATTTAAAATCATGGGTATCAGCGGTTCAGACATGTTATTTGGTTTTTTCTTTGTGATCTTTGTTGTTTATGAATTATTCATGTTAAGTATTAATTTTTTTCTTAAGTACACATTTTCATGATGAACAAGAAAGATAAGGATTTTCCTATGAAGATCCCCCCGCTTTTCATTCTATTAATCCTTACTATTTTATGTACATTTCACTGCGGCAGTCAGGATGAAACCTATACCGATGAAATTATCGGCGGTGTCAGACATGTTCATAATCTGTCGCCGGCGTGGGGTGATGAGCTGCGGGTCGGATTGGAGTTATATGCTCCATCAGCCCAGAGACGTTGCCATTGACTCCGATGGAAATATCTATGTGCTCGATGCCGGAAATTTTCGGATCCAAAAATACAGTCCCGAAGGGTACTATATGGATACATTCGGCAGGAGAGGACAGGGACCCGGTGAATTTGAAATCCCTGTTTCTATCGATATAGATTCCGACGGAAATATAAACGTCGCCGACCAGGGAAATAACCGCGTTATAGTATTATCACCGGAAGGCAGAGAACTGCGGACATTTAGATTCGGCAGCACGGTTACGCCTTTTAAGTTTTTGGATTCAGGCGAAATTGTTACCGGCATTATTACATGTGGAATAGTCATTCAACCTGTTCAACAGTATGGCTCATTACGCAAATCGGCGGTTTTTATTTTCAACGGTGAAGGAGAATTGATTAAAACATTTTGCGAGCAGTATGATTTTGAGGATAACTATACGAATCCGGTAGGGAACAGTATATACTTTGCGTTGGATAATAATGATAACATTTGTCTTACCTTTGCTTATCAGAACAGGATTGAAAAATATACTGCCGATGGGGAGTGTATATTTTCAGCGGACAGACCATTGAGCTTTGAGATTGACGTGATCCAAAGATCAGAGTTGGGAATATCCCCCGATGGAAGCGTTTATATTAAATTACCGGAAATGAAATTTGTATCAACCAGCATCGGCGTTGATTATAATGACCGCGTCTGGGTTATGACCTGCCGCAAACAGCGTGTCATAGACGACCCGGAACCGTACCTCGAACTTGAAATCTACGACAATAACGGCATCCTGTTAGGGGAATTACCCTGGACTGAAGATTTCAATCCCGATGTTAACAGCTTCCACATGTTCGGCGACAGAGTCTTTTTCCGGGATGAAGAAGGTGTAAGTATCTACGAATACAGAATCGTCGAGAAGTAGGATGCATCGACCCGGCAGTATATGAGAAATGAAGTAAGTTTGAAATCATGCATAGATAGTTGTGATATTGTATGTAGGAACACGCCATGGCGTGTTCTTGCGGGTTACTACTGCTTTAGTTGAATTTTTATGAAGGTTTTTGCGCGTTCTTTTGTAATTCTAATATGAACACATATAAACTCAAATCAAATCAAAGGATTACACAAATATGAGTACAAAAAATCATAAGTCAGGGCGACTTAAAATAGTATCCGTGATTTCCCGTGTTTTTTTATTCATTTCTATTTGTATGTACGTATTCACTTATTGTCAGGGTAACTCAAAAACACCGGAAAAGGAGTTTACCGTAGTAACAGCGGAACGGGAAGATTTTTCTACGTTGGAAGATACATATGGAGAGGAGGTGCTTTTTAGACCTTTTATTGTTCGTGAAAATCCGGTGACAAAGGAATTGGTTGTTTTAGATAACGGGAATAATTGTCTCTACTTTTTCACGGCAGACGGAGAGTATATTCGTAAAGCCGGTAGAAAGGGAAGAGGTCCGGGTGATCTTCTGGATCCACTCTATCTCGCTGTTGACCATGAAGGGGAGATATATGTTTTTGAATCAGGAAATCTTCGGATTTCAATTTTTTCAAAAAATGGCGAGTTTAAAACATCATTTCGCATAAAAGAAATTGGGCATGATCCGAATTTTTCCATTACAAAAGATAAAAATCTATTAACCCATTGTAAAGACGGTTACTATGTTACAATACTCTCTCTGGATGGCTCTGTAGTAAAGCAAATCGGCGAATATGAAAGAGACATCGGTAATCCTGCACGCCTCAATATACAAGAGACGTTTGCAGAAGTTTTTCCGTTTGAAGATGAGCGGTCTGGTAATTATGTCGTATTCTTAAAATACCTCCCTCTCGTGAAAGTTTTTGATGATGAATGCAGGCTCATCAAAGAGATTTCATTAGAGAAAACGTTTGATATAATAGACGAATATCCAGGTCCGGACCAACCTTTGGATCCAGAGTACTTAAGCGTAGGATATCTTTCTTTTTATCATGAAATAATTAATCGCAATAATCACTATTATATTCTGGGACACAATTTATATACTGAGAAATGGGGCGAAAAATTGAACGTTTTTGTTTTGGACGAAAATTTCGATCCCGTCAATAACGTGATACTGCCGCTCAAAAATCGTTATATTCAGAAAGAAAA
>LJUD01000298.1 GCA_001304035.1 bacterium SM23_31
GTTACCAATCTCTTCCAGCGATTAGCATATAAGGGAGTCGAACGGCAGCACCAAAGTATCGATCCCCAAAACCGCATCGGCGGGCTTCCTAATGAAAATCGTGAGGAATATAAAAGACGCTCTCCAATTTACAGTGTCGACAGCCTGCAAATCCCTCTTGTTGTCCACCTGACCGAAAATGACCGGGATGTGAACATTGAAGAGGCAATGCAGCTTGTGGACGCACTCAATGCACGAAAACCGCATCTGGCGCAGACAAAGATTTACAAAAATCCACCCGGGGGGCACACATTCGACCGAAGAGTTAATGGAGATACATGGTTGCCGGAAAATACAAGAGAACAAAGAGATTCATGGAACAGGATTTGGAACCATTTCGACTGGTATCTGGACCCGTTCAAAGGTAAAAAATAACCGGAATGTAATAAATATCAATTTAACAAATAATGACTATTTATTATTTACCTCAAAGAAAGAGAGGAGGATGTATGTACAACATCATGAAGAAACATTGCACAATTGGTGCCGGGCAAATAATATTGACCATTTTTTGCCTTTTAATAGCATTAGCTTTATTTTCAAATGACACGTTTGCGCAGGTTAAAATAAGGGCAAGCCGTCCAAGAGTCACCCGGGCTGTTGTCGATTCATTGCGCGCTCTTCAATTATATGTAAGTAATAATCCTGATGAGCATCCCAGTGCTAATTATGAGGGCGATATACGTGGAAAAGCAAGAACCGACAGTACATATTATGCTGTATGTGAAGGAGTGATGGATTTTAAAAAAATCATGTACAAAAGCAGCATCGATGGTATGGAGATCCCGGCATATTTGTATCAGCCGCTGGAAAAACGCGGCGCAAAGGGACATGCGGCAATGGTATGGATTCACGGCGGCGTTCATGGTAATTGGGGTACTTCGATGTTCCCATTTGTCAAAGAAGCGATAGAACAGGGATATATAATTATTGCGCCCGAATACCGCGGCAGTACAGGATACGGTAAGGAATTCCACGAGGCAATAGATTACGGCGGGTATGAGGTCGATGACTGTATAGACGCGGTAGATTACATGATAGAAAACCTCCCGCATGTCGATCCGGACAGGATAGGGATAATGGGCTGGAGCCACGGTGGCTTTATCACGGCGCATTCGCTTTTTAGAGATGAGCACCCGTTTCAGTGCGGCGCTGCTATCGTTCCGGTAACAAATCTTGTGTTTCGACTTTCCTTAAAAGGTCCGGGTTATCAGCGATCCTATGCCTCACAGAAACGCATAGGAGGACTTCCTTTTGAAAAACCCGATATTTACATAGAAAGGTCTCCTTTGTACGGTGTTGACAATCTTAAGGTGCCTATATTAGTTCATGTTGCAACTAATGACACGGACGTCAATTTTGTGGAAGATGAAATGATGATAAATGCATTGATAGCGAAAAAACCTAATCTTTCCGAGACGAAAATTTACGTAGACCCTCCCGGCGGACATGGTTTCAGCAGGAGAGTAGATAGTACAACCTTGGAGCGTAATGACACAAGGGAACAGCGCGATTCATGGAACCGCACCTGGACGTTTTTTGAGTGGATTCTCCAGCCATATCTCGATAAATCAAAGTAATGAGATGCTGCAGGACGCAGATCCTGCTAAGCGGGACAGAGTTAATCTGAGTCAAAATTTACAGGAAATTCTGATAAAATTCACTTAATATTTTTAATAAAAAAGCTAATAGGTAATTTTCACGTTTAATTAAAATCAGGAGTACGTCATGAAAAATTCTAAGTACACCATGCAAACCAATGTAACAGCGATCCTCTTGGTCGTGATGCTCTTTGCGTTTGTGGCGTCACCGTTTTTTACTGAGTCTTCATACGCACAGTCTAAGCGTCCGATAACAATTGAAGATTTCGACAAATTCCGGTCGGTCAGCCAGCAGCAAATTTCAAGCGACGGCAAGTGGGTAGCCTTTCGTATTAAACCGGGAAAAGGCAATAGCGAATTAACGATTCTAAACCTCACTACGAATGATGAGTATACGATTCTACGCGGCTCCGCCCCGTCATTTTCCGATGATTCGCAGTGGATTACTTACACGATATTGCCTCACGAAAAAACAGCGGAAGAAGAAAAAGCCGAAGAAGAAGCGCGAAAAAAAGATGAAGACTGGAAAGAACCGCCAACGGAGCCGAACGTGCTGGTGATAATGAATCTCAATACGAATCAAAAATACTCCGTTACCCGCGGCGCTCGTCCGACGTTTACAGATAAGAAGAAGCGTTTACCAAAGCGGAAACAGCGGTCAGGGGTATAAAATTATCGGAAGTTGAGCAGGAGCAAAAAGCATTGGAAGAAGCTATTAAAAATGCGAAAGAAAGCATGGAAAAACCTCCTGAGGAAAAGAACAAACTTGAGGTGATTAATCTTCAGACCGGAGATAAATTTCTCATCGACAAAATTTCCAATTTTAAGTTTTCCGGCGATTCCAAATGGCTCGCTTATAAACTTCTGAAACCTGAAGAGCCTGCAGAAGAGGCAGAAGAGGTAGAAGAAGCGCCGGCGCAAAGAGGGCGCAGGGGTGGAGCACAAGCAGGGGCGCCGGCACAAAGAAGGGGTCAAGGCGACCGAAAAACAATCGGTACGGAGCTTGTTCTGCGGAATTTGACGACAAAAGTAGAAGAAAATTTTAAGGAAGTCGACCAGTATTTTTTTACTGATGAGACCGAAGTGATGTATTTTACAGTCTCCTCTGAACAGGATGAAAACGACGGTATCTATTTCAAGGATTTATCCAGAACCAATGCTACTGCAGTTCCCATTATTACCGGCAAAGGTAAATACCAGAATATGAGCTGGAATGAGGACAATGATAGAATGCTGTTCCTTTCCGACTGCGATGACCAGGAAGCGAAAAATCCTACACTTAAACTGTATTCATGGAAAATAAAAGACGAAGCAGCGCAACTGGTTTATGATCCGTTAAAAGATGTCCAGTTTCCTGAGGATATGCAGGTTGCCTCATCCGGCGCCAGCTGGTCAAAAGACAACAGATCGATTTTCTTTAACATTACTGAACTGCCGGAAGAAGATGTAGAAAAAGAAGGCGAAGAAGAGAATGAAGAAAGTCCTGTTATTGTTTGGCACTGGAAAGACGTGATAATCAAATCACAGGAACAGGCAAGTCTCACGGGAGCAACAACAGGTTCAAGGCATGTCTCAGGTGGAGGACGGGGAACGGAGGATGCGGCAACTTACCGTGCCGTGTACCACCTTTCCGAAGAGAAATTCATCCGGCTCACAGACGAAAACATGAGTTCTCTCAGTAACGGACCGAACGACAGGTTCGGTATCGGCTCGGATAGTAAAAAATACGAAGAAGAACGCCCCTGGAGTCCTACGTTCAGAGATTATTACTTTGTTAATTTGCGGGACGGAACCCGTAAACCTTTAGAGATGAGAACCCGCTGGAGTTACCAGTGGTCTGACGATGGTCAGTTCCTGCTCCAGTACGTACAGCCGCACTGGTGGGTATACGACATAAAAACAGGTGAAAAACGAAACCTGACCGAAAAACTGGATGTCGCATTTTGGGATACCGATGACGATCACCCGAATGTGAAGCGCGCATGGGGCACCACCGGTTGGACTAAGGACGATGAAGGCGTTCTGCTCAATGATAAATACGATATCTGGTATTTCCCCATCAAGACAGAAGGCGAACCCGTTAACGTTACTGCCGGTTTAGGGCGGAAAATAGACGCCCGCTTCCGGTATTATCGAATGGATCAAACGGAGCGAACTGGTCAAATGGGTCGAACAGGACGGGAAGAAGAGTATATCGATCTGGATAAAACGATGCGGCTTTCATATTCTAACAACAAAACGAAAGCAACGGGCTATTATGAGGTGAATTTTGGAAGCGAACCGGTAAAGATTATAGCGGTCGATAAAAGAATGAGCTCTCCGCGCAAGGCGGAAGATGCCGATGTCTATATGTTTACCTTGTCCACTTCCTACGAATATGGCGATATATACGTGAGCGATATTGAATTTAAGAATATGAGAAAAATTTCAGATGCGATGCCCAATAACCTTGGTTTTCTCTGGGGTAAAGCGCAATTGATCGATTACACGAATACGGATGGCGTTCCCCTGCAGGCAATCCTGACACTGCCTGAAAATTACGTAGAAGGCAAAAAATATCCAATGATTATTTACTTCTATGAAAAACTCACTCAGGGATTGCACAGCTACAGCACGGCATCGACCGGCAGCGGATTTTCAGTAACATACTTTGTCAGTAACGGATATGTCGTACTCCAGCCGGATATAATTTATACCGATGGATTCCCCGGTCCTTCGGCGGTAAAATGTGTAGTGCCTGCCGCTCAAAAAGTAATCGACATGGGCATTGCCGACCCGAAGGCGATTGCAATTACCGGTCACAGTTGGGGCGGTTACCAGACTGCCTACATAGTAACCCAGACGGATATGTTTGCCTGCGCGTATGCAGGCGCTCCGGTATCGAATATGAGCTCGGCTTATGGCGGTATAAGGTGGGGCACGGGTAATCCGCGCACTTTTCAATACGAAACCGGTCAGAGCCGCATCGGCGGTTCGCTCTGGGAGTACCCGGAACGGTACATTGAAAATTCCCCGCTCTTTTTCGCCGACAGGGTGAATACGCCGATTATGCTGCTCCACGGCGATGAAGATACCGCCGTTCCATGGTATCAGTCAATCGAATACTTTATGGCGCTTCGCAGGCTCGATAAACCCGTCTGGTTCCTGCAGTATCTCGAAGAACCGCACGGTCTTCGCGGCGAAGCCGCAAGGAAAGATTTTACAATCCGGCGCGACCAATTCTTCGCTCACTATCTTAAAGGCGAACCGATGCCGGAATGGATGAAAGAAGGACTTACGGTCGGTGAAGGAGCTGTAATAAAATAATGTTCTTATAATAATTAAAATATTTCGTTAAGATGGAACAATAACCAGCCCGGTTCATCACTGAGCCGGGCTTTTCATTTTAAAAGGGTAATACTTTAGAATAATATAAACACACATAAAAGTCTGCCGTCAACAAAAGAGTGGTATTTTTTGGGAGAAATATAATTAAATCCCGGCAAATATTTTTTATAAATTATCTGTGAATTGTCCAAATTGAATTTTATTTTATCATTTTTGAAACTTTCTTTCAATTAAAACGTAATATAAGAAAAAAGTTAATTCTGGATAGGTGAGAATTCTCAGCGAGGTTAATATGAATAACGATTCTCGTTTTTGTGGCTTAAAATACGTAGTTATTGCAATTGTTGTATTTACTGTTTTATCTG
>LJUD01000001.1 GCA_001304035.1 bacterium SM23_31
GTAAACGTCTTACCTGTGGCAAAAGACTGCGGTTTCAGCGTACTCTGGATTTCCCGAACAGTCTCTCTTTGTGTGCGCCCAGTTCCTGCGAAAATATCCGAAACTACGGCGTTTCCTACGTGGGTGTAAACGAAATTTTCGCTGTAGGCGTTATTCGGATTGCCGATAGGACCGTAATTGTAAAGCATACCCGCGGCTCCGTGTTTGACAGCGTTCTCAAGCTTGTACTGGTGGAACGAATACGGACGCCATTTCAGGAACAGTTCCCTCTCCTGACCGGTTGATACGGGAGCTTCTCTCTCCATAAGGACTATTTTCCCCCGCACGTCCACGTCTTTATATTCGTCAAAATCCAGTTCCGGTGCGGTAATGCCGTAGCCGACATATACAACTTCTGCGGTAACTTCACCCGAGCCGGACGTCGAGCCGGGAATGAATTCGTCGTAGTAATGGTAATACTTCCGGTAAACGGTATTTTCGCCCGGAATATGCAAATATGCATGGCAGCCGGGAAAAATAAGCGTATACGGATTGGGAAAAGCCTGAAGATACGTGCCGTTATCTCCCGCCGGCTTTATTTTCCATTTTTTCAGATAAGATATCAACCACTCTGCGCATTCATTATATTCTTCCGTTCCTGTCAGCCTCCCTGCATATTTGTCCGAAGCCATCTCTTTCACATATTCGAATATCGTATTGCTTGATATCGTATGCATTGTCTGGACAATTCTCCGTTCCAAACCTGCCTGAGCCGGCTGCGGTTGAGCGGCTGCGAAATTCGAAAGCATCAGAATACAGCCGGTCACGCAGAAAAATAATAGTCTGCTCCACCTTTTCATTTTCTCCTCCTGCATTTAAATTGATACATTTTGTTTCATCTTTATGTAAGCATCCTTATTCGGGGACCGGGAACAAGGAAATTTACAATATTACCGATGTCGAAATTACATGCAATTTCCCGGCAGCGAGCTCGAGTGATTGCCGACAGCATATTCGGTTTATAATCAGCTTTTGACCGCTTTACTGAAGTATTTCCAGTGTGCATCGGTCATTGCATTAGCTGAAAAAAGCACAATCCCTTTTGCCCCGCCGTCGAAAGAGGCTTCGACAGCTTCGGTCAATTCATCCGGTCTCAACTGTGGAACATATAGACCGCTGTATAACGGGATATTTTTCGGCAGTGACATTACGCCTTTCTCCGTCTGCTTTTTTATCCACTCCATGTCTTCGTTATAAAAACTGTGATAAAGCATGGGCATTACTGCATCCAGATTCCAACGGTACCATTCCTGACGAACAAATTCCCAGTTAGGGAATACTGCCGCTGATATCACTTTATTGTATTTATGCGCAATGGGGATCAATTTATCATTAACGATATTCGTTATACTGTCATACCGGAATTGTCTCCACTCTTTATTCTCGCTCGGTTCTTGAAGCTTTAATGGATCGATGCCCGTTTTTTCTTTGAATTTATTACGGCACACTTCACAGTAGCAGTAATCGTACTCGGGGTACTCACGGTCCTGAACGATACCATATTTCGGCTGGAGCGCTTCCGCCAAAATAACGTCCGGGTAGCGAATGTAATCTAAATGAATTCCATCGAGTGTCTCATATTGTGCAAGTTCGGCTGCCGTCATTTGTATAAACTCGTGCACTTCGGGCCTTGAAGGACAAAGGAACTTGCAATAATCAACATAAGCCGGCTTATCCAATGAAGATTCCCCTTTGCCGTTAACACTAAACCACTCAGGGTGTTTTTTTTGAATATCTTCAATATTGCAGGGCATGCACCACATCCAGGCGTGAATTTCAAGACCTTCCGCTTTTGCAGCCGGCAGAATCATCTCAAGCCAATTTTCGTCAACGGGAAGGTGTTTACTTGCATAATGCGCACGCCGGCTGCCGTAAATTTCAGGCAGTATCGCATGTATACCCGCTTCGTGCATTCCGGCGAACTTTCTTTTCCATTCATCAACCGGCGTTTTCAAATCAGTTGTTATCCATGCCCAGTTTTTATGTTTTTCCTGCCCGTCTTTCCTGATGAGAAAGCATGATTTAAAAATAAGACTATTGGCTGCCAATCCGACAGCGCCTGCGCCGAGTATTTTCAAAAATTCTCTTTTGTTCATATAAATTTTCTTCCTGCTGAATACCTAACCGAGATTCACCATATAGACTTCATAAATGTACACATCACTTCCCGTATACCGCCTGGTCGATTTTGTATTTTCTGATAATGGAAAAACTTTCTTCACTCCTTGCTCTTTTGTAAGCATATCCGTTTTTTATAACAGCGGGTATGAACGGAAAATATACTGACCGTAAAAACTCGCCGGTTCCTGCATCGAGTACTTCAGCTAAATATTTTACCTCAACACCCTCCTTGAATTCGTACCTTGACTGGTTGTAAGAATCCTTTAAAAAAAGAAAAACCGTTTCCCCATCAGCAAGAAGCTCGTACAGCGGATAAAAATATTCATACTTCCTTTTTTTTGCATCTTTTCTGATCAATTCTACATCCTTATAAATGCCGCTTTTAAGCGCCTCTTTGGTTGAGCCTGGAGTATACTTTCTGCTTATCTCTTTCTTTTTAAAGTTTTCAAGATTAACGATATGAAGTATATATTCCTATTCACTATTTACAGTGCGAGTGTCAAAAACAGGATTTGTATAAATAATCCTGTTTCCTGGGAGCATTGCACACAAAAACTGGAACTGCTGAAAAGGCTTTTCATAATGTTTGCCATAGGGTGTTTGTGCTACCAAAAGATTTTTATCATTTAAACCTTTAGGATAATAAGACGCCAATTCGACATATTCACCGTCATTATCATAGACAAGCGCATCTGATATAATGTGATCATGTATGAGTACGCGTGATTCTAGCGATCTATAAATATCAGGAGTTTCATCAAGTTTTTTCCAGGAATCGAAATATAATATTTTTATTAATTCATCTACAGGATATACCCTCCGAAGCATAAAATTAGAATAATACCCGTGTTCTTTTCTAAATGCAGTTAAATTAAAATCAGTATAATAATTTTTCTTTTCAATAAAGGTAAGATCAGGAGCAAAGAGATTGAAGCTACTACCACCGTCAATAACGGCAAGGTAGCCACCGGGGTTTACTACAGGTGAACCGGCGGATGAAAATTCCCCAGGTCCCTGACCCGGACGACCAACTATTGATTTTTCTTTTCCGTTACTGTCAAAAACCTTAATGCATTCTTCGTCGATCACAAAAATATCATTTACGCTGCTTACAGCAATTCCCCTCGGCTGTGCCAGCAGAAATTCATCTTTGGTAATAGTATTTTCATCCCCGAAAGAAAGTTCAAACGTAAGCACATCGGTTAATGGCGGCGGTATTTCCACAGTCTGAATGTCAACATCTGTGCTGCAATTAAAAAACGGAAGAAAAAGAGACAGGCAAATAATCGATATGCTTTTAAGGAAGGATATTAGGATTTTCATGAGAACTCCCTTGAATTTAGTTTATGCAGCAATATCAACATTTTTATTTTGTGAAGCAAGCTTTTTTAGTCATATACGAACTCAACAAATCACTTGATTTTTTGGTTATTAAAGTCTTTTAATACAAACCCGGTAATGCGGGTATCCCCTGCCCGCCGATTAATATCTGTGATAAAAATAAACCAAAAAAGTTGATACATTTTATACATTGTATTATAAATATATACATTTAAAATTTCTCTGTCCTGAATTTATTTTAAACGATTTTATATTTTTTTAAGATATTGTAATTTAAAGAATTACATAAGCATTGAAAAAAGACAAACATTAGATTTCAGGTCACGTGACAGATTAATATGTAATATAAAATAAAACATAAGAAACATAATTTAATAACAAAATAATTTTTTAAAGAAAACAGTCGAATCTTGTAAATAAAATAATAACAATATATTACCAATGTTTTTCATGCACGTATTATTTAAAGAAACGGATATGGCATATTATTTGCAGATTAAGTTTTCAGAACACAAGAATATTTGTCAAAAGAAAAAATAGGAGGTGATTAAAATGACAACATCATTTAATGAAGTTCTGGTGGTGGATGATGAAAAAGTCGTCTGCCAAAATTGTGAGAAAATTTTAAGGGAAGAAGGTTTTTCAGTAACAACGGTATTAAGCGGGCAAGAGTGTCTCGAATTAATAAATGAAAGAAAATATGATGCCGTTATTCTGGACTTGAAAATCCCTGATATCAACGGTATGGAAATTTTAAAAGTGATCAAGGACAAAAACCCGCGTACCGCTGTAATAATAATAACCGGGTACTCTTCAGCGGGAAGTGCTATTGAAGCTATGAAGTTAGGGGCTGCCGATTTTATTCCCAAACCTTTTACGCCGGATGAACTTTCTATTCCTTTGAAAGAAGCATTAAAAAGGAACAATCCGCTTGGAGGGGAGGGAGATATTGCGGTAGAGCCGATTATTAAAAAAGTTAAACTCGAAGAAGAAATCAGAGAAATTAAGTATGAAGAAGAAATCAGAGAAATTAAGTATGAAAAGTGGTCTTTAGATCTTTACAAACATGCCTATTTCTCTGAATGGATGGGAGTGCAAATCGGTAAAGATGAAACGGCTCGAATTGTGCTGAATAATATGTTTTTTGAATTAAAAGGCAAGGTGAAATATATTGACCTTCCACAGGCAGGGGAGGAAGTAGACACCGATAATCCCAGCTTCAGGATATTTTATACAAATAAGGAAACATCTTTAACCTATATGGAAGCGTTTTGTTCTCCTGTTTCCGGAAAAGTAGTTGAAGTAAATCCTTTTGCTACAAGAAAGATAAATACTGTTAATGAGGATCCATTCCATTCCGGCTGGCTTATCAGGATAGAACCTTCAAGACTTCCCGAAGACCTTAACATGCTGGAATCACGGAGAATACTTATCGCGGATGATGATAAAGAATCGCGGGAATCGTTGAATAAATATTTCAAGGATGATATCTACAATATTTACCAAGCCTGGGACCTGAAGGATATCATAGAAGGCGTAAAAGAAAAGCAGTATGATGTAGCAATTCTGGGAGAAAATGTATACGGCACGCCGGTCTATGATGCGGCTCAAAATATAAGAAGCGTTGACGAAAACCTTCCTATTATTGTTGTAACTGAAATTGATTCACCTGAATTAGCCGGGAAAGTTCGGGAACATGACATATTTTACTATGCCATGAAACCTCTGGATGAAGCTGAAATTGACCTGGCTGTCAGAAATGCTTTCATGAAAATCGAACTAAAAAAACGGGCAATTCAGAAACCGTACAGGTTCGACCTGCCAAGCTTCATCAAAAGTATAGAGGTGGTGAATCGTTCCGGGAATCGTATTGCTGTAATAGGACTGGGAAACATATTCAATGAGGATATCGGTATCGGTCAAAACCTCGTGGACAGGCTAAAGAAAAACAATCTGCCCGTTGATCTGGACATGGACAGAAGAGAGCTCTATGGGAAAGAGATTATCCCGTATATAGAGAAAAATGATAAGATTATTTTAATCAACGGGATAGAGATGGGTTTTAATCCGGGGAAAATCAAGAAATTCTTTTATGATTCATTTAAAACCGAGATAATCGACTACAAACCCAAACAGGATATCAGAATCAGCCAAATTGGTTATCCCGAGATTATGCATTGGATAAATGCTACAGGTATTGATACTGAAATGGTTGTAATCGGAATACAGACAAATCGGAAGGAAAGATTCTCATTCTCTCTGGAACAAAATAGTGAAGTAATCGATGAAATTCTATCAGAGGTATTGTCATAATTGCAATTAATTAGACCGGTAACAGAGCCTTCGGGAGCATCCACTCCCGAAGGCTCTTTCTATTTCATCAATATTTTTAGTCGCTTGAATAATGCCGGAATATCCGATTATTTTTAAATATTTGCAAATAACATTTGACAATATTAAATGAATTTATTATAATATAACTTTATGTATAAATATTTAATACATGTTTAGTATATGTATAAAATTATTATCATAAGCAAATTCTTTTCCTAATCGGATTAGAAAATTACTAAATCTTGAATAATAAAAAATGTTATATTTTTATGAACAGGATAGAACACTATGCATAATTTACTCTGGTTGAAAAGCGCAGGCTGTGGAGGAGACAGTATATCTCTATTGAATCTTGACCAGCCGGATTTATATACTGCTTTTAAAATGCTTGACATAAAAGTCGTTTGGTTTCCTTCTTTGAGTTTCGAGTCTGATAAGGATGTTCATGAGATACTCAATAAAATTATTAATGGTGAAGAAAAATTGGATTTTTTGATGGTGGAAGGAGCAGTATGCGATGAAGATGAAAATAAAACCAATTATGTTACCTTTTGTGGACATCCGATGAAACACTGGATTATTGAGCTTGCAAAAAGAGCATCTTTCACTATCGCGGTGGGAACCTGTGCTTCTTTTGGCGGCATCATGACAACAGGTTCTGATAATATTAAATGGATGGGTCTTCAATATTTAATGAAAAAACATGGCGGAATACTCGGGGTAGACTACAGTTCTTCTTCGGGTTTTCCTGTAATAAATATTGCAGGCTGTCCTGCTCATCCTGACTGGATAATAGAAACCCTGAATTTTATTACTAAAGGCAAACTAACAGTAGATAACCTGGACAAATATCAACGTCCGGACTTATTTTACAGTAAGCTTGCTCATCATGCTTGCCCCCGGAACGAATACTATGAATTTAAAGCTTCCGCTGAAGAATATGGTCAACAGGGATGCCTTTTTGAAAACCTGGGGTGCAAAGCAACGCAGTGTGAATCCGATTGTAATGAAAGGCTGTGGCTGGGACGCACGGGGAGCTGTACGCGGGGCGGGTTTCCCTGTATTTCCTGTACCTCTCCCGTTTTTCCGGACGGATTTTTACCATTCTTTGAAACACAGAAAATTGAAGATATCCCCACTACTCTTCCTCTTGATGTTCCCAAGGCGTGGTATGTAGGAATAAGCGGTATGGCTAAACTTGCCTGCCCTAAAAGGCTGGCTGTCAACGCTGTATCTTTTAAAAAGATTGATGTGGAAAATGAGAAAGAAGAATAACAGAATGAATAAGACTATAACAATAGGTTCTTTCAGCCGAATTGAAGGCGATCTTGAGATAAAGGTAGAATTAGAGAACGGCAAAATCACCAAAGCCTACACTTCCGGAACTATGTTCCGCGGATTTGAGCGAATCCTCAAAGGCAGGGACCCTATGGATTCCTTAGTTTTCACATGTAGAGTCTGCGGTCTATGCGGTCTTTCACACTCGGCTGCATCTTCCTCAGCATTAAAGGAAGCATACAAAGCGGAAATGCCCCCAAATGCTTATTATGTAAAAAATATCCTTTTAGCCATTGAAAATATTGCGAACCATCTTACACAAATATATATGTTTTTCATGGTTGATTTTTTAAATAAAAAATATAAAGACATATCGGATTATGATATTATTGCGAAGAGATATACTCCATTTACAGGTGAATCACAAAAAAAAGTTATATACGCACGAAAAAAATTATTGGAAATTATGGGGATAATTGGGGGTAAATGGCCTAATTCTCTGGTAATGCAGCCCGGTGGTGTAACTAAAACACTCAGCCTTAGCGAAATTGTTTCCTGCTATGGAATACTCAGTGAAATCAGGGAGTTTTTAGAGAATACCCTTCTTGGTTGTCCTATGGAAAGCTGGCTGGAAAACAGGAGCTTCAGCGATATTGAAAAATGGATGGATGATGAAAAAAATGCAAAAAGCGATTTAGGAATGTTTATAAATTTTGGGACAAAAACCGGTCTATCTGAGATAGGAGCCGGCTCAGAAAAATTATTATCCTGCGGCGCGTATGAGGAACCGGATGGAACATTCTGGCTAAAAAGCGGTTTATATGATGGAAGTTGGCTTCCCTTTGAACAAATAAAAATAGAAGAACACATTGCTTATTCCTGGTACGAAGGGTATGACGGAGGCATTCACCCCTCTAAAGGGATAACGATACCAAACACACGGAAAGAAAATGCATATAGCTGGTCAAAGTCTCCACGATATAATAACGAAGTTATCGAAATGGGACCTCTTGCCCGGATGTTAGTGGGAAATAATCCATTAGCTTCGGATATTTTTAAAAAAAATGGATCAAGTGTTTTTACGCGCCAATTAATGAGAATTCATGAGACTATAATGTTGGCAGGTAAAATAAAAGACTGGCTCGATAATATCGACACGGAATCTCCTTTTTATATCAAACACAATAAATTGAAAGATTGCAGCGGGATTGGTTTAATAGAGGCTGCAAGAGGAATGCTCGGACACTGGATCAGTGTGGTTGATAATAGAATTTTCAATTATCAGATAATTACACCAACCACATGGAATTTTTCCCCCCGGGATTCAGCCGGAAATCCCGGTATTTTAGAAAAATCCCTTACAAATCTCGAAATAGAAGATCCTGAAAACCCGATTGAGATGTACCATGTAATACGGTCTTTCGATCCCTGTATGGCTTGTACAGTGCATTCCGTCCGCGGAACAAAAAACGATGCATCATTTCATCTTACAATTTAGATATGATTATTGTGATCGGATATGGAAATACGCTCAGAGGGGATGATGGAGTCGGAGTAGAAATTATACAAAAATTGAAAAAAATGAATCTTCAAAAACATATAAAAATCATTAATGGAGGAATCAGCGGTATTGATGTGCTTATGGATATTGGGGAATTCGAGAAACTCATAATTATTGATTCGATTATCAGCGGCGGAAAAGAAGGTGCTCTTTATCGGATAACTCCTCCGGCATTGCCGGAGGTCGAAGAAGGAGTTCTATCGACTCATGCTCCTTCCTGGATCAGCTTTTTGAGATCTAATGTTGAATCCAGCGGGAAAGGCTATTGGTCAAACGTGATTTTTTATGGCATCGAAATAAGAAACACAATGATTGGGACAGAACTAAGTTCAAAGATTGCCCGTAAAATGCCCGATTATATAAATTCCATTCTCAAGGAGCTACAATGAGTGCAACAAGAGCAGAAAATTTATTAAAGACTTCTAATAAAGATGTGCTTCAGGAGAGAATGTGGATCGAGATCATTAATCGGATGGAAAACCTTTATGCAAAGCTGGCAAACCGGCAGGAAGAAATAGAAAAGAAAAACAGAGAATTATTAAAAACAAAAGGATTCATTGAAAATGTTCTTAACCATATGGCATGTGCATTGATCGTTCTGGATTCTAACGGCAACATTAAAATGGTCAATGATGCCGCACTGACAATACTTGGATACAAAGAAGAAGACCTCCTTGGCAGACCAATGGAATTGATCTTTGAAAAGACCGACGGGAAAAGCCTCGTTATAGGATGTTCGTATTTTGAAAAGCTGGTAAAAGACGGAGCAATTAATAATTTTGAAATTTATTTTCGCAGTAAAGAGGGCGAAAGGATCCCTATGGTTTTGAGTGGATCTGTAACGAGAAATATATCTGGTGAAATTGATGATATAATTTCCGTGGCAAGAGATCTCCGGGACACAAAACGTATGTTGGCAGAAAAGGCAAGGGCAGAAGCAGAAAGGGCAAAGGCAGATGAGTTAGAAAAGGCTTATAATGAACTTCAGGAACTTAAAGCTCAACTTATACAATCGGAAAAGATGGCATCCCTCGGACAACTGGCTGCCGGGATTGCCCATGAAATTAATAATCCGCTTACCGGTGTTTTGACTTCCGGGCATATATTACTTAAGAGATGTAAACCGGTTGATTCTAATAGAGAAGACCTTGAAATTATTGTCAATGAGACAACCCGGTGCCGGGAAATAGTACGGGGGCTTCTGGATTTTGCCCGACAGTCCAGTCCCCAAATGGTAACTGTAGACCTGACAAAATTAATTAACAAAACCCTCTCGATTATGGAAAATCAATTTCATATCAAAAATATTAAAATAATTAAAAAGTTGAAGGAAAATATCCCGGAGATTATGTTAGATGTAAACCAGATCGAGCAGGTTTTTGTCAACCTTTTACTAAATTCCATTGAAGCAATGCCCGAAGGTGGGACCATTCTCATTGCTACTGAATACGATCAGTATTATATAATTATTACTTTTCAAGATACCGGACAAGGCATTCCCGAGAATATAATAGGAAAAATATTTGATCCGTTTTTTTCAACGAAGTCTCGGAAAAAGGGTACAGGACTCGGCTTGTCAGTCAGCTACGGAATTATAAAGAAACATAATGGAACAATAGAAGTAAAAAGCAAGGAAAATGAAGGAACAATATTTACAATAAAACTTCCCATAAAACAAAATATTCTATGAGTATGCTCGAAGAAAAAATTAATAAAAACATCGCTGTCCTGGTCATTGATGACGAGTCGGTGGTAAGAAATGCATGCCGCAAAATCCTGACAGAAGAAGGTTACAAGGTTATTCTGGCTGAAAACGGCAGAGAAGGCCTGGAAAAATCTGAAATGGGAATAGGAGATGTCATTCTCGTTGACCTTAAAATGCCGGATATAAGCGGGATGGAGGTTTTGAAAGAGATAAAGATAAAATTTCCCCGTAAACCCGTCATCGTAATAACGGGATATTCCACAGTAGATTCAGCCGTGGAAGCGATGAAATTAGGCGCTTTCGATTATGTTCCAAAACCATTTACACCGGATGAGCTTTCTCTTATTGTTCACAAAGCTTTAGAAAAGAAAAAGCTGCTTGATGAGTTAGATTTCTTGCGGAAAGAGCTTTATGAAAAATATAAAGTTAAAAACATAATCGGTAAAAGCGAGGGGATGAAGGAAGTTTTTCGTCTTGTCAGCAAGGTTGCAAATACAGACAGCACCGTCCTGATCTATGGAGAAAGTGGTACAGGCAAAGAGGTAATAGCAAAGGCTATTCATATCCAGAGCCGCCGGCAGGACAAAAGGTTTTTGGCGATTGACTGCAGTGCTCTATCCCCGACCCTTCTTGAAAGTGAATTATTCGGACACGTAAAAGGAGCTTTCACAGGTGCAATATCTACCAAACCGGGCATTTTTGAAATAGCAAACAACGGAACAATTTTCCTCGATGAAATATCGAATATCAGTTCTGAAATACAGGCTAAACTCCTGCGGATTATCGAAGAGCAAGAATATAAGCCGGTCGGCGGCTCTGAAATGAAAAAAATCGATGTCCGGTTAATATCTGCTACAAATAAAGACCTTAAATTGTTTGTCAAAAAAAATATATTCAGGGAAGACCTTTTTTATCGTTTGAACGTTTTTCCGATATTCCTTCCTCCATTGAGAGAAAGAAAGGAAGACATTCCACTTTTAGCTACCCATTTCTTAAAACTGTTCACAAAAGAGCTGAACAAACAAATAGACGGATTTTCCGATGAATCCATGAATCTTTTTATCAATTATCATTGGCCCGGAAATGTCAGGGAGTTGAAAAACACGGTGGAAAGGCTGGTAATTACCGTGGAAGATGATATTATCAAACCGGAATATTTATCCGATATTCTTAAGACGCAAAGTATAAGAGAATACATAACCATCCCGAAAGATAAAGACGAATTAAGAAAACTGAAGAAAAAGATTAAGAATCAGGCAATTGCAGAGCTCGAGAAAAAATTCCTTTTAGAATCACTGAAACAAAATAACTGGAATGTTTCACGGGCTGCCCGGGAAACCGGATTTCAAAGAACAAATTTTCATACTCTAATGAGAAAATACAAGATTAAATTATCAGATAAAGAGTCTTTCTGAAGATAATAAAGTCAGGAAAATATATAACTTTCCGCCAGAGGCGGATTTGTAATCAAATAACTCGAGAATAAAAGGACGAAAATCAAAAGGTTTTTATATAACCTCCACCCGTTTGGCACTGAGCGGACTATCCGGCAGTAATCAGTGTCATCCCGTCAAGATATTAACTAACCTGCAAACCGATTGTTCCAATTCGGTGCTCAATCCTTCTTTAAGCTCAGTTGTTGCCGGTTGAATACCGAGTAGAAAAATTTTAGCTGGAATATGCTGGCAAATATAAGAAGCGAAAAGGTTCAGAGAAGCATTATGTGTAGAGAATCCATATTCACTACATTCGTCAGGAGTAAAGATTTTCCAACTGCCGGGTTCGCCTTCAAAGGAGAGAGCATCTATAATGATAATAGTATCCGGGCGATACTGGATAATAAACTTAGTATAATTTTCAGGAACTGTTCCAACGTCTAATATATTAGTAAAACCTGCCGAAGATAATTTTTCAACTAAAACCGGACCAACCCCATCATCTCCCCGCTGGCGATTACCCACACCGATAAAAAGTACACGCCCGACAGCAATCTCGTCAAGATTCACAATTAATCATGATAATTATTCAAACTTTTATTGTATAGTATTTATTATTTTTATAATAAATTGATGTCTGGAGCAGGAGTATTCACTTCTGAGATATTATCACACGAAAGGTTTATTCAAATGTGCCCCACTCTTCGGAAAGGATTACGTTTCTGCGGCAGTCGGGACATAAAATCCGGGCATTATCATTCCTTCCGATTCTCCGTTTATCCCGTTCCGGTGTTTGGGCTACCAGTTCTAATTCCCCCAAACCGACAAGCATCAATGTCCAGTTTCCGGCAACACTCGAGCCTAACCGGTGGTAAATCCACTTCAAGTGATCCTTCGTAGCAAACGGTCTGCCGCATATTTCACATTTAACCATCTCTTTTTCAACTTTTTCAACAGCGTCTGCCCGATCAAAAACGGCAAGATCAAACTCCTGATTCTGAATAATCCCCTTTTTAGTAGTGCATTTTTCCACGCACGTTCCACAATAAACACAATTATCCAAATGGACGGTTAATATACGATATATCTTATCATCTTTCTGTTCTTCGGTAATTTCAATTGCATTAGCCGGACATACTTCGCTGCAAGCTCCGCATCCGATGCATTCTTCCTCCTGATATTCCGGTTTGCCCCGAAATTCTACAGGTATCGGAGGAGGAGATTTTGGAAAATCTATTGTATAGGGACCCGCTACTAATGCGATAACTGCTTCTTTTAATTCCCGTAGTTTCGGTTTCTTCATGATTTTATTTCTCCGCCAATATTTCAGGAGTCTTCTTTTTTCAGCGAACCTTGCCGGTCTTCAAGGTACTTATCACATGCACTGCCTTTCCATAATTTATAACCGGCTTTATGGGACGCTCGCGAAATGGCATGTGCCGCAGTAGGTGAAGTCATAAAAATAAACCAAATGCAAAGAATAGCTTTTATACCTACTGCATTTATACCATTATAAAAGACTGCCCCTAAGAGAATTAAGCACGTTCCTAAAGTAACACATTTTGTCGAACTCTGGAGCCGGTTGTATACATCAGGAAGCCGTACCAAGCCTAAACAGCCGGAAAAGTCGAAAATAAGTCCGCAAACGATCAAAATAAATCCGATTGTTTCAGTCATCGTAAGTTCTTCCTTCCAGAAACTTTGATAAAGCAATCGATCCTATAAAGCTCAATAACGCCCAGGCTAAGGCAATGTTCATATATAAATCTTGCTTGCTTAATGCAGAGAATATCCCACAAAATCCAACTATAATAATTCCTAATATATCATTAGCCACTATCCGGTCGGATGGTGTCGGACCAAAGGCAATTCGGTACAGACACATAAAACAACATATAATTAATACAACAATACAACCGGTCATTCGAATATCCTCCTGAGAATATTTTCAAATTTATTTACGATAATAATAGTTGCGCCTTCTATGTCTTTCGCAAGCACATTAATCCAATGAATATAGAGATATTCTCCTTCTATATCTACAGTTAAGGTACCCGGGGTTAACGTGATAGAATTTGCCAGAAATGTCTTTGCAAGATCGGTTGTAAGGGCAGTACGAACCTTTACTATCCCTGGATTAATGGGCAAGTCCGGATGGAGCACCCGGTAGAGAACATCAAGATTTGCCTTGAATACACAATAGAGAAAATAAGGGATATATACTAAAAGCCAGAAAAGACGGCGTGGAGTAAATAGTAGTACCATGTTAGGGGGAAACAAATCCGATAAAAAAAGCACAACGCCTGCTGCAACAATTACGCCGACAATTAAGGTCAACGGGTCTATTGTCCATGTAAGCGCTAACCAAATAAGAAACATTAAAAGAAACTCAAAAAGGCGTACTCTGAATTTGAATCCTGTTGACTTTTCTATTGACTCCATACGATATCCCGGAAAATTACATTATTTATTTGTTAAAAACGTCAAAGAGGTTTACGATGCCTCATTGACGCCCCGAGTATTCGGGGCGGCTACCGATTATATTTTTTATTATTACCTGCACATGATAGCCGCACACCTATAGTGTGCGCTTGATTTTGCCAAAGTTCTGCTAATATTAAAATTTGCGAAAGTCCTGATAATAGCATAATTCTAATAGCAAACAGCTAACAGTGATTATGGAACTACTTGTAATACCAGTTGTATATATTTTTGCTGGTCTATTACGGTATCCCGTGCTATCTCTAATAAAGTATTGCCGAAAAAGGGATATAGAAGACCGGACAGGAGACATAATACTGCAAAAATAACAAGCACCGTCCCCATTAAAACCGGAACCTCCTTGATGTTCTTCAATTTCTCAGGGAGGTCTCCAAATATAGAATATCTCTGTACCTTAATGAAGGAGACCAGCGTAAGAAAACTGACACCAACGGTAACTGCTGCGATTGCATAATATTCCGCCTGAACCAGGGCAATAATAATAAGCAATTTGCTCCAGAAACCGTTAAACGGGGGTATTCCGGATATAGAAAGTGATGCAATAGAGCATGAGCTTGAAGTAACCGGCATTCTTTTAAAGAGTCCGCCCATTTCCTTAAGATTTCTCGTGCCGGTACTGTATTCAACTGCCCCCGAGCATAAAAATAAAAGAGACTTGAAAAAAGCATGGTTCATCAAATGGAACAAAGCTCCGAGTATGCCCAGAGGAGTAGCAAGCCCGATTCCAACCATTACATAACCCATCTGACTTATACTGTGATATGCTAAAAGCCGTTTGAAGTCCCACTGCCCCACAGCGAGTAATACACCGACAACCATCGACAATACTCCGAGGGACATCAATATTATATGAGTGATATTGGTCATACCGATAACATGGTAAACGACACGAATGATAGCATAAATACCACAGGCTTTGATGAGTACTCCCGAGAGCATGGCAGAAATTGGTGCAGGGGCAGATGGGTGAGCATCCGGCAGCCATGCATGAAATGGAACCATAGCACCTTTCAAGCCAAAACCCATAATAAAAAGCCCTTCTGCAAAGAGAACCGATCTGTTTATCCCGTTAGCCAAAATTGAGTTAGCCAAATCAGCCATGTTCAGTGTTCCAAAAGTAGCATATAAAATTGCAATACCCAGCAAAATTAATGTAGATGAAACACTTCCTAAAATCATATATTTGAAAGAAGCTTCCAATTCTTCATGTTCGCATCCAAATCCCACCAGTGCATAGGAGGAAATAGTAGCAATCTCTAAAAACACAAATAAATTAAATATGTCACCTGTAATAACCACACCGCTCATTCCCGCTACCATTAACATAAAAAGTGAGTAAAACCGTATCTTGGATGTGTACATCTCCATATATTTAAATGAATATAAAAGGGATAATAAACCCACGATATTTATAAGGAGTAATAATAATGTGCTAATACTATCAGAAACCAGCGTGATACCTATCGGGGGTATCCACTTTCCAATAAAATATGAAAACGGTTCATGACCAATTAGAGCAATAACCATGATAAGTAAAATGATTTCTGCAATAGCCACAATGACTTCAACTAATTTGGTGAGCGATTTCGGAAAAAGGAGAATAAGAAATGCTACGCCTAACGGAATAGCGACGAACAATGGATACAATTGCTGCATAATTACCTATCTAACCCCAAATATAATTTATGATGAGCAAACAGAAGTCTACAATTATTCTCTACCCTCTCAACCTGCTTATTTCAGACGTATCAAACGTTTTATATTTTTCGTAAAGACGTAAGGCGATACTGACCATCATGATTAAAACACCCAAACTAATTACAATGGAAGTTAATACTAATGCTTGTGGTAATGGGTCGACACTTTGTTGGGAAAACGTTTGCTTATTCATACCTTCAAAGAGAACAGGAGGAATTCCCCCTGATTTATAGCCAATTAAAATTAAAAAGAGATTTACCGCATAATCAAGAATTGCTATACCAATAATTTTTTTTATAAGATGTTTTTTTGCTATTAAACAATACAATCCCATTACAAACAGGAAAAAACACATTAAGTAGATGGTCATTGAAACTTCTCCTTACAAATTACGATCTATATTACCTACATATTCCTCATCATTCTCATATTCTTCTGCATCGCCGACAAAGCGTCCAAAAAAAACAAGCAACACAAATATTGTAAAAATAGCGGATACAATGATTATGCTAATAGCTATATCTGCAAACGGAATCAAACCGGCGCTGTGTAAATGAAATTCCTTACCGTGATCTATGAAATTAAAAAAGAATGTCCCATCTATATAACCCAACAGGGCAATAGCCAGAAATGCCAGAGCTCCGATACAACTGAGAAAATGAGCTACATTTGTTCTCATTTTCTGAATGGCTTTTTCTCTTCCAAAAACCAGCATAATCAGGATAAAACCGCACGTTAGAATAACTCCGCCTGCGAAACCGCCTCCAACGCCTAAATGTCCAAATAAAATAATGTTAATACCATAGAGAAAAATCAGTCCAATTACAAATTGGGTTACTTTCTTTACAATAAGACTCATACCCATTTGAGTGCGCTCCTTTGTTTACCGGTGTACCTACTATAGGTTCACACCCCTTTTACGGCCGATTCTTCGCATTATAACTGTAGCACCTAATACTGATACGAAAAGAACCGTTGCTTCACCCAATGTATCATAGGCTCGATAGTCCAGTATTATAGAAGTTACTATATTGCTTGCCCCGGTTTCAGCCAGCCCGTTATCCAGATAATGTTGTGAAGTTCTCATTAAAGACTCACCAAATGCATGCATTTCCAGAAATGCGTATGATGCGAATACCAGAAACAGCCCCACAAAGACCAAACTTGACACCATAGCAAAGGTATCTCGATGTTTCTCGATGGCAGTATTATCCACAGAAATAGTCGCCCGAATTAAAATAACGAGTGCTAAAATTTCAACAACTACCTGAGTAATCGCAAGGTCCGGCGCTCCCAGCATCAAAAATAGTATACTGAGTGTAAAACCAACTATTCCAACCGATATGACCGAAGAAAGTAGATTGCGTGTTTCTATTGCAACAATTGATCCCAGAATCATAATCGCTAATAGGGTGTAAAAAACGAGCATAAAGCCCTCTCATTGAAAATTTAGCGGACTAAAATGAACAAAAGAATTCCCAATCCTATAATACACCAGGACAGGTACGTAGATAAGACTCCGTTATGTAAAGCACGGAGGCTCTGAACTAAAATATTCCCGATACGACCGCCCAGATTGTAAATATCAAACGTTCCTTTTTCACCGTCCCGGTATGCACCTTTTAAACCACCCATATCGATTATAGTATTATAAAAGTCCGTACCGTGAACAGGCTTCAGTCTGTCTGAAAACTCGCTACCTCCTACAAATACTTCTGCCTGCCTTTTTGTTAAGAATTTTCCGAGCAGAAATATTAACATACCAATGACGAGACCTGCTAAAATCAGCCCGGTAGCCAGAGTAGGGTCCCATATTGCATCACTTGCGACAGGAACGGCACTCTGGGGATAACTTCCCTCTACTGCCGGGATTAACAGGTATTTCATCGGCAAACTGGCAAAAACTCCAAATATAATGCACAATGCTGCCAGAACTACTAAAGGTGCACCCAATGAAAATCCTTCTTTTTTCATTTTCTCAGAACCAGGCGCAGGGCTTCCAAAAAAGACAGAATGGATAACCTTGACAAATGAAGCAAGAGTTAAAGCACTACCAAACATTGCAGCAACGAGGAAAATGGGCTGATTAATATCAACCAGACTCTGGTAGATTAACCATTTCGAAAAGAATCCATTTAATGGCGGAATACCGGAAATGGCAAGCGATGCTATAACCATTGATATAAATGTATACGGCAATATCCTTGCAAGACCGCCTAATTTATCCAAAGCGGTTGTTCCGGCACGGTTTTCTACAACAGCGCTTCCAAGAAACAAACAACTCTTATATATGGCATGATTTATCATGTGGAAAAGTCCACCGATAACCCCGACCATCGTTCCCGTCCCAATTCCCAGTACCATATATCCAACCTGGCTTACTGCGTGAAAAGAGAGGAGTTTTTTAAGGTTATGCTGAATGAGAGCCATCATAACGCTTACGATAATCGTAACAGCGCCGATAATTAACATGAGCATTGAAAGGCTATGGGAAACCTTGAAAATAGATAGATTGATTAATCCTAAGAAGTAAATTCCCAGCAATTTATCAAGCGCTGCCGGAAGAAACGCCATGACCGGTGTCGGAGCAGATTCTGAGATTGCAGGTATCCATGAATGAACCGGAATAGCTCCGGCTTTTGCCAGGGTTGCTACTAAAAAGAAGATAAATACAGCGGTTGTAAGCCCACTCTCAACGGGAATTGTCAATGCACTTATCCGGAGTGTACCATATTGAACCCATATAATAACTATTCCTAATAAAAGTAGTACATCGGAAAGACCCAATATTACAAAACTTTTCCCCGCTGCTGCATTAGCCGTACCTTTGCCCATATTTATGAGGTAATACAATAGAACCGTTGTAACTTCCCAGCATAACAGTAGCAGAAATAAATTATCGGCGGTAACAATCCCTATTGATACAGTGACAGTCCAAAGGATAAAGGGAAAATAAAACCGGGAAATTTCGCGGTTAGCATAATATCCTGCGGAAAAGACGCTGATAATAACTCCAAAAAATGTAATAAAAAGTAATCCCATTAATCCTAATCGTGTCAGGGTAAAATCTAAGGAGAATGTGAGATTGTCCACCGTGAACCATTCCCAACCGGCGGATATACCGGATTTTCCAATCAAAGCTAATGCGCTGATAAAACCCAGCAGCGCCCCTGCTATGGTTAAAAAATTTGTCAGAAAGGGAATTCGCCTGGGTAAAATGAATAACACTAATCCGAATAAACCTGTAAAAAAGACTGGATATAATAACTCATTCATGGACTTTTACCTTAACTATTACTATTAAGCTTCTTTATCTCCCGAAAGTACGTGCCCGAATTCATTACAGCAGGGTCGACAAGGAACTCACTTTTCCGGATAATCCAAATGTCATATAATCATTCACATCCGGGTTTTTCAAAATTCTAATTTCAAGGGAAGATCAGGTGGTCTTCCTAATTCCCTGGCAATTGCTTTTGTCTTTTCCTGTCCCATCCGTACCAGGTCATTGCCGGTATATATTATCTTTCCGGAACCGGGGTCAACAACTACTGCCATCCGTTCAGTACAACTGTAGCAGGGGTCGCATGAGGCAAGAGTTATAGTAACATCACTGATAGATTCACCGATACAGGAAGCATGGAAGGATGGAACATTCACATTACTGGGTGCGCGAACCTTCCACCGTTCCGGCATATTCGTTCCGTTGGAGCGCACATAATGAATATCTTCACCCCTGGGGGCTTCGTAGCGTCCTATACCCTCTCCGACAGGTATTTGTTTTATTGTATTTAAAATAGGACCTTTTGGAAACTGTTTCACACACTGTTCAACGATTTTAGTGGATTCAATGATTTCCAACAATCGTACTGCCACTTTGGCAAAGACATCGCCATCTTTCCATACAATAACTTCCCAGTCTACTTCATCGTAAGCGCCGTAAGGTTCATCCCGCCTAACATCGGTATCGACTCCGGAAGCCCTTGCTGTAGGACCAACAACACACCAGTCTACAGCATCTTCATAGGTTAATACGCCAACATTTTTGGTACGGGAATGGATAACCGGGTCGTCGATTACCGCTTCCAATAACATTTTTGTCTGTCCCCGGAGGGTACTCATGATTTCTAATAATTTGGGAAAATGTTTTTCATCAAGGTCGCGGCGTACGCCTCCGGGTTTCAAGATACTGGATGTTCGACGATTGCCCGTCAGCGCTTCAAGTATATCCAGGACCGGTTCCCGGTATTTCCATGCCCACATAAAGACCGTATTATATCCAATGAAATGTCCGGCTAATCCCGCCCAGAGGAGGTGACTGTGACACCGTTCCAGCTCACCGAGTATCGTCCGAATATACGCTGTCCGTTTCGGAATTTCAATCCCTAAAAGATTTTCCACGGCATGGCAGAAACAGACCGTATGTGTAACCGAACAAATTCCGCAGATTCGCTCCGTCTGAATAACTACCTGATCATAAGTTTTGCTTTGCCCCAGCAATTCATGACCTTTATGTATATATCCCATATTGGCTTCTATATCGACAACCTTTTCCCCTTCGACCGTTAATAGAAAGTTTGCCGGTTCATCTTGAAGAGGATGAAACGGACCAATGGGAATTACTGTGCTCATGCTTCACCTATACTTTCTCTGAATTTTTCCAGGTCAAAGTCTTTTCGCAATGGATATACATCTTCCGGGATACTACGAGCCTTGAACAGTCTTTTCAACTTGGGATGTCCCTTAAAGACCACACCTAAAAAATCGTGAATTTCCCGTTCAATCCAATATGCGCCTTTCAGAATATCCTGGACACTGTCCAGCTCCGGCATATGTTTCGGAGTCGTTACCCGAATTGTAGCAACCAGGGGGAAACCATTAAATGAAAAGTGGTACATAACTTCAATGCCTTCCCGTACTTCTATCCCCGTTGCAGTAGAAAGCCTGCCCTTTTTTTCTTTATAAACATACTGAATAACTTCACGGAGGTCTTTCGGTTGAACCCGGACATACAGCCTCTTATCTGAAGCGGTTTCAAAGCGTACCTTTTCGGAAAAAGTCTCAGAAAGATAGAACGTCATTTCTTTGGCGGTCATTTTGCTACTCCATTTAAAGATTGCAGGGCTTTCACTATCCCCATAATGATAGCCTCCGGTCGGGGTGGACAACCAGGAATGTATACAATTATTGCATTCGGATCGATAGCCCGAATAACCTTGTCCGGGGGACCTGACACACTGTACGCATCTTTAAAAATACCCATAGAACAGGCACATACGCCAACACACGCTACAACACACGGCTTGGGAGTTTCCCGATATACCTGTTCTAAAGGTTCTTTGCAATGGGATGCTACCGGACCGCTGACAAGCAAAATATCAGCGTGACGAGGGCTTCCCACAAGTTTTATCCCGAAACGTTCTATATCAAATCGAGGGGTTAAACAATCTAATATTTCTATATCACAATTATTGCAGCCGCTCGTCCCTACGTGATATACCCATGGAGACTTTATTAATGCTTTCTTAAATATATCCATTTGCCCTTATATAATCTTAAATTGAAAAGTAATTGGTTTTTTTTCGATTATTAAAAATACCTTTCAAAATTTTAATAACCAAAATAGGCTAAAATCATTGCCAATATAGCAATTAGTGTCATCGGACCCCAGAAAAACCGCATTGCAGTATCAATTCTTAACCGGGGATTCGTATTTTTTATTAGAATAAATACTACAGCGATAGCCAGAATTTTTAGAATCGACCACAGGATGTGCAAACCCGTGAACGGCAGCCCTCCCAGAAAAATGAGCGATAAAAATATTGTCAGTACAAAAAAGGACATGGCTTGGGTTAATTTGATGAGGGCCAATGCCACCCCGGAGTATTCAAGTATAGCCCCTTCCATGAGTTCCGTATCGGCTTCCGCCATATCAAAGGGGGGTAAGCCTAATTTTGCGACCGTGCAGATAATCGCTACCAAAAAAGCCAATATAACGGAAATATTGGCAATGACAAATCCTCCCTCTTGTTGAATGAGTATAATATTACCAAGAGACAGAGTGTGTAACTTAAATGCTACTACCAATACAGATATGATAAACGGGAGTTCGTATCCGAGGGTAAGTTTCATCTCACGGCTCGCACCAATGGCAGAAAAAGGATTCCCCGAAGAGGTTCCTCCCAAAACAATGGCAAGAGACGGTAATGCCAAAAGGTAAAATATAACAATCAAATCCCCAACAAAAGTTTTGGCAGGGTTGAGATTCGTTAACCATAAGATCATCGAAACGAGAGCAATTCCAACAAATCCGATAAGGGGCGCCAATAAAAAACCGGTTTTACTGCTTATTCTGGGTACAATTAATTCTTTGCCAAGGAGTTTCATTACATCATAAAACGGCTGTAAAAATGGGGGCCCTTTACGCCATTGTACACGGGCAGAAACTTTCCGGTCTACCCATTGAAACACCAATCCAACGACAGCAGTGAACAGAATCCCCGGAAAGAAAAGAAACGCAACAATGTAAAAAGCCACATTATCCATATGTTTTAAACCCTTGCTGGAGAATATATTTATCTTAAGAAAATTGTACGCGCAATCCCTCTAAAGTTTTAAGATTTTCTTTAGAACGCACATCATCCGGGTCAAGCTCCACCGCCCGTCGAAAGGCTGCGATAGATGCATCCAGGTCTCCTTTCTTATAAAATGCTATACCCAGATGATAGTTGGCAATGGCATCATCCGGATTCGTTTCCAGAAATTTTTTAAATGTCTCAATTGTTTCGTCCGTTAGACCTTTTGTAGCGCAGACAATCCCTAAATGATAATACGCAATAATAAAATTCGGATGGGCTTCAATTAATTTTCTATAGGCTTCACAGGCTTCGTCCATTTTGCCCTGGTGGTAATATACACTTCCCAACCAATACAGGGCATTATGAAAATCCGGATTTAATTCTAATGCCTTTTTAAACTCCTTGACTGCTTTATCAATTTTTGCTTCCTGATGATATGCCAACCCGAGGCTGTAATGTATATCAGCCCTGTGGGGGGCTAAGGCGAGGGCACGTTCAAGATGATAAACCGCCTCTTTCAATTTGGCAGAGCGATAATATGCATTCCCGACATGGAGGTGAATATCTCCTCTGGGTTCTAATTTTAATATTTTTTCAAACTCTGCAATGGACTCCAGATACAACCCTTTCAATTCCAATTCCCAGGCTCCCGCTAAAATAGACTGTACACCAGTAATTCTCAGGTCATATCCGCATTCAATACAATACTTATTCTCAGGTAGATTGTCAGTTTTACAACGTGTGCATTTCATATACTATAACCCTCCTAATTGTTACGTATATTTCACCTTACATTCTTCGTATAATAGCACGGGATGAAATCCGACCGCCTATCCATACTTCTTCAGCACTCGCCTCGGTGATTTCTTCAAAACTCAGTGCACCCGAAGTACAAGTCGCTACACATCTGGGGATTTTTTCATTTAATACCCGGTCTATACAGAGGTCACATTTTGCTGTAACATGCTTCATAAGGTCTATACTGATCACCCCAAATGGACAGGCAAATACACAAGAATGACAACCGATGCATAATAAATTGGATCGATGAACAAATCCATATTCATCTTTTTGCAGTGCCTCTGTCGGACATGCTTCAACACAGGCGGGCTTTTCGCAATGCCGGCAATGGAGGGGCAGAATGGCGATTTCCCCAATCCTGCCGAGCATGACATTCGCCTGTTCATGATATCCGAGAGCACAGGCAGCAACACAACTCTGGCATCCTATACACAGGTCAAGATCTAAAATAATTCGTTTATTAATTTTCTTCTTCTCCATGATTCACTCAGAGAAATTCTACGCTCACTTTTGCAGGTTTAATATTCAAATAGCCCCACTGGGGGAGCATTTCCCACTGCAACAGGCTCCGGATTTGTGGAAAATGAACCGGTGCAATGATCATCCCTTTTTCAGCTCGACGGCTTACTTTTACCGGGATAGTAATCTTATTTTCACTGGAACTTATCCGAACCATCCCCGAAATGTGCACTCCATTTTCCCCTTCTGCAATCATAGCTATTGGTTCCGGGCACATGCGCTGGGACCAGGATAAATACTGAGTAATTGCTCCATCACCCGAATGGGAAAAATCATTATTCGGAACCAGCATTTTTTGATTAGATTCAACTGCTGAATTATCTTTTATTAAATCTTTAATCTCTATGAAGTGATTGGCAATATCCTCTTCGGTTTCCTGCGCTGCGGCTTCAGGTGGCTCGATTTGCTTTTTATCAAATCCTTTTTGGTGAAGAGCATCGATGAGAATGGATAGAATCCCTCCGGTTGTTTTTATATGTCCGGGAGGCGATAAAACAGCGTCCAATTTCAGAGAGTTGCCCAACATATTAATAGTGGTGCCTGTTTTTTCAACCCAGGGAGCGGCAGGCAGTATGACATGTGAGAATCCCGTTGTATCATTAGGAAAAATGGAAGTGCTTAATAAAAAGTCGAGCTTCTTTATGGCATTGGTTGCCCGTGTGCCCGGAAAAGTCCTGATAATGTCGACACCAAAATTCAATAATACTTTCAGGCTTCCTTTTTCAGCAGCTTCTATCATTTGTGAAGCGGTCATCCCTGCAGCGGGCTTAAAGTTAGCAATGGCTTCATGCATTCCCAGAGAATTGGCACCAGTAAAAACCGGAAGGAAATAACTATCCGTAGCATCCGATAGTGCCTGACATAATTCTGTTACCAAGTCTGCCCGATCATATACACCAAAACCTGATACCAGGGTCACTATAGAAGGTTTTTCCCGCATCATCAAACCGGCGGCAGATTGAATTTGATCAAGGCTCACACCGGTGAGCTTGCAAATATCCTCGATTTCTATAGAGTCTAATACATGCTTAACGGCTGCTTTCCATGGTATAGCTTGTTGTTTACCTATTTGTTCAAGTAAGAGTATTAAGATACCCGTTAGAACCATTACTTCAGTTCCCGGATTAGCCCGCAGATGGAGGTCAGCAAACCATCCGGTATTTGAATTAGAAGATTCAAGGACTACCATCTTGTTAGCCCGCTGGTCGTATTTGGCTTTAAGAAAATGTCTTGATAGAACAGGGCTTACACCAAACACGTCCCCGACAATAAAAGATGTATGCATTCCATCGATTTCTTCAATACTTGGCAGTCTTTTCTGAAAGAATGCTCCCTGCCGGATCTTAGCGAGAATAGGCTCGTCTTCTAATGCACAATAATCGATATGGGGGGTTCCGATAATTTGGGCGAGGTCTATTGCCTGCTCTGTTTCCTCAATGGTAAGATAAGGACTGAGCATAATACCTACACTCTCTGCCCCATTTTTCTCGACCAGAGCGGCTATTTGCTCTATTATATCTGTCGTTACATTCTCCCAGTGTACGTCCCGGTATCCTGATGATTTCAGGATCCGGGGTCCCGGGATACGTTTCGGATGATGTAATAATTCAAATAAATAATTGCACTTGCCGCACAATGATCCCCGGTTAATGGGATTATCCAGTTGATATTCCAGTTCATTAGTAGCAATGGGCTGATAATAAACCCTGTCTTCTCCTCGATTTACGGTTAATCCACACCCGAGTGAACAGAAAAAACAGATTGTATTTCGTGGTTCTTTCATACTTATTAGCTCATGTCTTATCAACTATATTTTAGCCCAAAACTCCGGGAAAGTCTTTAATCAGGTCATAATTCATATCCGGGCCGTCTTTACACAGATAATATGGGCCGACGTTGCATCGCCCGCATATCCCCATTCCACAGCTCATATTCCTGTTCATAGAAAGGTATATTTGCTTTGGAGTAAATTTGGCATTCAACAGACTTAAAGTGACAAATTTTAACATCACTTCCGGTCCACATACAACTGAATAGCTATTGTTGAGATTAATATCCAGAACTTTCAGTAATTCCGTAACTAATCCTACATTACCTTCCCATCCCGGATGGGGAGTGTCAATGGTAATGGTCATATCGACTTTTTTATATTTTGCCCATTCATCAAAAAACTTGTAATAGACTAATTCCTCCGGATTTTTTGCGCCATATTTGATAGATACACGTTCGACTTTGTCAATGTCATGAAAAAGAGCTAAGAGGAGGGCTCTCAGGGGCGCAAGTCCTACTCCGCCGCCAACTACCAAAATTTCCTTTTTATAAAACTTCTCCAAGGGATATCCCTTACCAAACGGTCCCCGTAATCCTACTATATCACCCGGCTTCAATTTATGCAAGGCATCCGTTACTGTTCCTGCTTTGAGTACCGTAATTTCCAACCGTTCAGGTTCATAAGGTGAGGAAGACGGAGTAAACGGGGCTTCCCCCACACCGGGAACGGTTAACTGCATAAACTGTCCTGCCCGGAAATGAATAGGGGGATCGGGACACGTTACAAATGTCTTAATAGTCGGTGTTTCAGTTATAACATCTTCTAAAGGGAGAAATACCGGTGCAAATATATTTTCCATGATTCCTGCCATCTATTGATTCTTTGGAAAATAAGGCTACTTCAATTCAACATACTTTTCAATGTTCTTTAACACTTCACGTTTATCAATCTGTCCCATGCACGTTTCAATGCATCGACCGCATCCTGAACAAGCTTCAAATCCATAGTTTTTGACGAACGAATCAAATTTATGATAATAATGATTTTTGAATCGGTCGACAAGGTGCAGTCTGGGTGTAATTCCTCCTGCCATGCGTGCATAACCTGCGTGAAAACATGAATCCCACACCTTCATCCGTTCATTCCCATCATCATGCTTCTGGTCATACAATAGGAAACAATAACACGTAGGGCACACATAATTACATCCGTTACATTCTACGCAGGTTTTGGAAACATCATGCCAAATTGGAGCATTAATGTTTTCTTCAATAATCCGCTGCCGTGATTCTGCTGTTTTATAATTTTGATTTTGGCGTTCGACGATTTTATTGAGTTTTGTTCTTTGTTGGTTTCGATGATTTATATGCTCTTTGGTTGCCTCCGTGAACAGGTCCAAGTGATCCTTAATAATTTTCTCTCCTTTTTCAGAACCGCTTTCAAAAATATAACCACCGTTTATGGGTGACATATTTAAATCGTATTCTTCTTCCGGATGCGGCTGTAATCCAACAACCGTGCAAAAACAATTCTCCAGTGCCTCTGTACAATCTCCCGAAATAATTACTGTGTTTTCACTATTATCGCTGTATAAGGGATCAACATATTCCCCTTTTAAAAAGATTGTATCCAATACCTTCTTTCCCAAAAGGTCGCATGCTTTCACGCCAAAAACTATTCGCTGCTTTTCAGAGGCTTCCACTGTGTCGGAGACCGGAAGATACTGTGCCACTACACATTTCGCCTGGAAAAATAATGCTTTTAAGAAAGGCAAAGCCGTTCGAAAAGGATTAAACAAAAATGATTCGGATTCGGCTTCCTTTCCATTCCATGAACTCAGAAAATACTTATTATCATGTGTATAAGGAACATATACAGTATTGGAGGAAGCTAACCGGGCTATTAATTGAGCAATATCAGTAAATTTTATATAATTCATTTTTCCATCTTCTGTATGCCCGTTAAATTTATGCAAAAAATTAAAAGCATAAATTATTAGGTGAAATTAAGTGGAATTTAGGTTTAAAAAGTGAAATTACATTTAAAATAAATTATAATAAAAATAAAATTAAAATTCAACAATAAACCGAAAAAAATAAGCAAAAAAAATTTTACTTTTATATGTATATTTATTTTATACAGGTGTATAAAAAAAGCATATTATGCCGGAGGTTAACTTCCTCGTTAAAATAGTCAGCACATCTTATATCTCTTTTCAATCGCTCTTCTAAACTCAACATGATCAAGAAAATAATCCGGACTCAATTATGCTCAAACGTGCAAGAAACGTGCGCATAAACTAAAAAATGTCTGAGCAAAACAACGTTCACTAAACATAACGAAACAGTAGCTCTCCGCTCCACAAACTAACTTAACAGATAGTGTGCTGATATAACCTGTTCAGCATAAAATGCTTGCCCTAAAAAGCTACAAAAATTGTGCCATTCTCTAACATTTTCTACTTAATTGCGAATTAATTACGAATTATGAAATTTTTTTATCATGATAATTCTTGTACCGGAAGGTGAAAAGGTAAAATCGATATGGTCCATCAGTGAGTGTAAGATAAATATTCCCCTGCCGCTTTCTTTTAAAATATTCTCCGGAGCCAGCGGGTCGCTGAGGGTATCAGGATCAAATCCGCTGCCTTCGTCTCTGACCGTTATTTTTATGTCTTTTTTTGACGCAAAAAAATCTACAATTACTTTTTTTGATATGTCGCTCTTATTCCCATGAATAATTGCATTGTTAACCGCTTCGGTAACCGCAATAGCTACATTGTCTTTGTCATCTTCGCATAATCCTGCCTCGTCTGCGACTTTTCCCGCTAATTCCTCAACCGCAACAAGATTTTCCTGTAAGCTCTGAATAACTATCGAATATTTCCGAGTTTTTTGTTTTGCCATAGACATATACATATCCCAAAGATAAACATGAATAACCGATAAGTATGGTTCTCCGCCGTATGATATGCGGCAAATTCAATTCCAAAAAATCTTGAATGACAATAAAAATTTAATCTAAAGGTCCGCCTCCGGCGGAAATAGCCAGTTGACGGATAAATCGACATATTGAAAATTCTCTTTTACTGTTCCCCGTTTAACAAATCTTTTTGCCGCATTAAATGTAACCAGTGACGAAGGCCCGGTCTGATATTCAATTTCAATACTGATGCCGATATCATTAATTTTCGAAAGACGTTTTTGTAATTCATGCACGGCTTGTGTTTGGTGATGTGTCTCGGTTCGTATAAATGTTGACACTCCCGGTACAAGCTGCAGTACAGGTGTCATCCGGTACGGATATTTTATTGAGCCTGTCAGAATTTTCCTCTCGATAATAATATTTTGCACAAATTGCTTCCATTTTAACAAGCCGTTTTCCTCTAAATCGAGCTGGACATGGGTTTCAAACCTTCCTTTGTGTGTTACCGGCAGGGTTACTGTTTGATTCATTGAAAATTTACGAAAAACAAAACTGCGCACCTGAACAAATTCATCGTCAAAATCGTAGTCGACGTAATTTGCCAGAACACTGAAATTGCCTGTTACTTTTATTCCGGACGGGGATTGATACTCAACCAAGCTTCCGGTCTGAAAAATACGGTTCCAGTTATTATCGGCACTGCGCCGGCGGAATATGTATACAAGGTGATCCAGGTTTGCTAAGGCATTGATTGTAACCGATAATCCGGGATTAATTCTATACACGTATCCACCATTAAACCAAACTCGAAACTCGTCTCTGTCATCGTAATTATTTCTTGAAGGTGTATCGTACTGAAATTTTTCAATGAAACACTGAACCGAATATCTATGACTGTAGAAGGGCACACCGTCAGCCGATAATCCTAATGCCAATTTTTTGCTGTTATTATCAGGAGTATCAAACGGCACCGCTCCAAACACTCTATCTGCCGGTGTCGTCGAAGTGTACCGCTGCTGTGCATTTTCATAATTAAAATGCACGCGGGCGGTATGTTGTCCTTTTAGTGTATTCAGAGTAATTTCAATGTTATTAGTACGGTCTTTACGCAGCCGTTTTATAATAACATCGTTGACACCCGCCGACGATATGTTAACATTACCGGTTAAGAATTCGGTTTTAATTCTCATGTCGGTTCGATCAAATATATTATACGTCAATATATTTGAAACGTTCTGGCTGACTTCTTTGCGGGTTTCAAGATTGCCAGCAAGCGAAACGTAATAATCTCTGCGCCGTCTGTAATAAGTGTATTGCAGTGTGTCCGCAGTGCCTTCATGAAAAGTTCTATGCAGTGATGCGGCAATATAGTGATTATTATTATGCCTTGCGTTTAAATTTTCAGACATATAGTTCATATACCCTTCAGTGGTATATTCACCGATTTTTGTTTCATATACAGAGACGTCTATTCCATGCCGGAGTCCTTTATCGGGAGTATCGGTGCGCTTGTCCCATTTAAAGCCAAGCAATGGCGTAACGGCTATATTTTGATGCATGGTAACAGGCGCTTGAATATTTAAAGAATTCTCTGTAATGTTATTTAAAAATCCGCTCTGAAGATCAGATAGGTATTCCGACCTTGCAGTGATAATTGATGCGACATTATTGTTGAATGGTAACCTGTATTGAATATGTAATTGATTTCTATCTTTCCATTTATCATCCTGATACAGCGTTTTTATTCGATTAATGTCGAAATTGTTCTGTAGTGTGATTATTCCATTATTTAGGGGTTTCTCAACTGCAGCGGTTCCCTTCCAAAAATAGATGTTGTTTTTTTGATTGTATGTGAGGTGTATCTTCCAGTCTTCGGGCGACGATGAAATTCCTATCTGTGCAAATACCATACAGGGCGATATTGCAATTATAATGAGTGATATCCACCACTCCGTGTCCCGTTTCCCTACCTTGAACATAATAGCAGAATAGCTATTCTTAGCTTGCTCCTGTTTTGCCCGCAGGATGCACTTCGTGATTGGCTGTGTCTACAGTACATAAACGGCTACCTCAACCGGTAGGATGGGTGTCGATGTTAATAGTCTTTCCCGCTAAGCGGGATTGGAGTTAATTTATATATTTTTTCCCCGGGTTTTACTAACCCGAATTTTTCACGGGCGATACGCTCCAGATAGTCGGGGTCTTGCTTCTGAAGAAGCTGCCTTTCCATTTCCAACTGCTTGGACTCTAATTCTAATTGAGCCAACTCTGTTTGAAGACGTTTTTCCTCCCGGTTCAATTGATAATATTGATAGAGACCGTAATCCCCAAAACTATAAATACATATCACGAGCAATAAGATTCCGAGAATGATCAAACGCTTTACACTTCTCTTCCGTCTTGTAAGGATCCGGGAAATATTTTTTTGCGCTTTATCCGACATAAAGACTGAATACATATTGTATTAAAATTAAGGAATTGAATTTTACGATTAAAACAGCCCTAAAAATTTTTTCTTTGTTTCGGGAGCAAACTCTAAAGCAATCCGCCGGTCGATTCCTTCTTTCAATAATATTTCACGGATTTCCTGAGTCGGCAATTCACCGAGCGTTTTAATAATTTCTTTTGCCTTTTCCCGTTCTTCTTTCATTCTATCGGTTTTTAAGTCACTTATAATATCGCGAGCTTTGCTCATCAAACTATCCAACCTTTTCATTTGAATTTCGAGCCGTCTCAATTCTTCTCCAGGCATAGGTACTTTAGATTTTTCAGATCCTCTTATCTTTTGTGTAAGTCTATGCTTTGTTTTTTGTGCACGTCCGAGAACCGAACTTAGTATTTTTAAAGCTTCTTCTGTTTCTTTCAACTTAATATAAATTCCCGCAACCAGCATAAGAAGGTCGACTTCCGCAACCACACTTTTAACAGCATGGGAGGTTTTGAATGCTTGATTAAGCATTTCAATTGCTTTTTTCAATGCCGATTGTTCGTCTCCGGCAACTTCCGGCCACCCTTTTTTTAAGAATTTTATCAACTTATCAAGCGTACTTTTTATTTTATTACTAATTTCCTCTTTTTGACCTAATTCCCTGTAAAGCCAACCGAGTCTAAGATAATAGCGGCCAATTTTTAATGAGTCTCTTTCTTCATTATCTTTTAGGATTTCCTGAATAAAAATTGCCAGTAAGTGCAGCTTTATTGCCTGGTAGTAATTCATTTTGTCATAATCGATATTCTCCCCCAATTTATCGATTATTTTTTCAACCCTCGGGTCATCCTGATACTGGTCTATAAAGGCATTTTTAATAATTCGAAAATTACTGAAGGAGTCTTTTAACGGATTTTCGAAATCTACATAGGAATCGGTGTAATGACAATTATAGCAGTGCCACATATAATATAAAGGCGGATAATACTTTTTAAATACTTTTTCAGTCCATACAAAGTCTTGAACATGCTTGTCAACATCTATGTTTTGTTCGGAATAAATTTTAGCCTTAAACCACCTCTGTTCGCTTGTTGTGCCGCAGACCGGGCACTTTAATTGGCGGAGATAAAACGGGTTTTTTGGGGATTCTTCTTCTAAGGCAATTTCTCCTATATCAGCACCCTGTCTCTTCGCTGCGGTCTTTTTAGCAGGGGGCGTCATTTTTTTAGCGCATTCCTCGCAAACTAAGAAATCGAAGTTATAATGCGATCCACAAATATTTTCTCGATTACACTTCGGGCACTCAAAATGGTCCTGCTCATCAAATTCCCCGCATATTGGGCATTTCAAAACTACTCCTCCTGTATAAATTAATGCTGCACCTTAATAACAAATCTTCGGTAAATTCTGTATATGCGCATTAGTAAAGCTGCCTGTTTGTCCCACCGCGTGGCAGTGTTTTCGCCAAAGATTTCACAAATGCGCCCGGGTTCTCACGGCAAAATTCCGGTTCAAAATTTATTGTCTAATGTCAAATACGGTTCAAAATTTACAAAATTTTTGATAATAAAATTAAAATATATATAATTCTATCTGAAAATGCAAATTTTTTCTGTGATTTTCTGTCTTATAGAATATTAAGGTTACGGTATAGAATAACTTGACTTGTATTAAAGGGTTTTGTATATTTGTAAAAATAAATATTATCGGCAAGTCATATCAACAGTTTTTTTTGCATATCTCAGCTATTAAACAAACCTGTAATATGGTCATTAGTATCATTTAGAAAATGGTATTGATTTGTTAGGTGAATTCCCCGATTAGAATAACTAAATGTCCTTGAATAACTTTACATCATTATTGTTTATTGTAAAAATACTCGTGAAAAAATCATGTAAATCCAAATTTTATATTATTATTTCAGGGAGGTAACCGATGAAAACTAAAAAGCGTTTTCGTGCAGCTTTTCTTGTAATTTTTTCGATACTTATTTCCGTTTCCGTGCTCTATGCCCAGTCCCCGGAAGAGTATCAAAAAAGGCGTCAGGCGGTGATAGAAAAAATGGAGCCAAATAGTGTTCTGATTCTCAGAGGCAATGGGCCTTCCGGTGAATTTAGACCATTTCGTCAGGAGAATAATTTTTATTACCTGACAGGCTTGAATGAACCTGGAGGAGCATTAATTTTACGCGCTCCGCGGGGTGGCAGACCGGGTATTAACGAACCGCAGGCAGCGAGAGTTTACCGTGGTATTCAAAGCGCCGGAGGTACAGGCAGTGCAATGCTGTTCATCAACCGCCGGAGCGGAAACGTTGATTGGGATCCGCAGACCCTGGGTTTAGAGGGAGCGCAGGAACAACTGGGATTTCAAGATGTGAAACCATCTCAGGATTTTCAAAGCGAGTTTGAAAGGATAGTGTTAAGCAGACCGTCCGTGATTTATATGGATTATGAGCGGTCACAGGGATTGCATACACCGTTTACACCGGATGAAGACCTTTTTAAAAAAGCGCGCGACAGAGGCGCCGTTTTTGAAATAAGATCCGCCTCCGCAATGATCAACCCGCTGCGCGGCATTAAATCACAGGCGGAAATAGAATTATTACAGACAGCTATCGACATTACTGCTGAAGCGCAAAAAGAAGCCGTTCGGTCCATACAGTCCGGAATGTATGAATATCAACTGCAGTCAATTATTGAACATGTATATTCCTTCAACGGAGCCAAGTGGCCCGGTTTCAATTCCATCGTTGGTTCCGGGCCAAACTCCTGTATATTGCACTGGAGTGAAAATTCCAGGAAAATGGAAGACGGAGACTTGGTGGTCATCGATATCGGTGCGGAATATAACATGTATACTGCGGATGTAACCCGGACAATACCGGTAAACGGCAAATTCAACCAACGCCAGAAAGATATTTATGAAATCGTTCTCAAAGCCAACGAAGGGGCAATCGAGATGATCGCTCCGGGTATTAATATGCGCGACGTCAGCAACAAGGCGAGTGAAATCCTTGCCGAAGGGCTGATTAAAGTGGGCTTAATCAAGGACAGAAGCGAACTTCGCCAATACTACTTCCATGGATTAAGCCATCCGATAGGTTTGCAGGTGCACGATGTCGGCGGTACAAGCGTGCTCGAACCGGGAATGGTTATCACAATCGAGCCGGGGATTTATATCCGTGAAGAAAGTCTCGGCGTGCGTATCGAAGATGACGTGCTCGTTACGGAAACGGGACATGAGGTTATGTCAAAAAACGCCCCGAAAACTATTGCCGAAATCGAGGCTCTTGCTGAAGAAAAAGGCATTGATTTTTCAAAATACATAATTAAGAAAAAACCGTGAAAGAAGGGCGAATTTCGAATGACGAATTACGAATTACGAATGAGGAGTCTTGAGTCTTAAATTAGGAATTTTAAAACCCGGTTTATGTGCATATATGTATCTTGGTTTTCTTTTTAAAGATAAGCAACAATCAGATAAGAAGAAAGATAATATATAAATGATACCACGTTTAACATACTTGAGAATTTCTATTAATTATTTTACTTCGCACTTCGACATTCGTAATTCGTAATTTGTAATTCGCAATTAATGCTCAATCGAAGGAGGATACTATGAGTTCTATTATTACCAGAAGAAATTTCCTTAAAACAAGTGGTGCTGTTGGTGCCGGTTTGACCATTTTAACCGGCACCGGTGCAGTTTATGGGAAAAACACAAAACGGCAAGTCATACGGAGGCCCGTCATTTTAAACAGCAGAAGCGGCAGCAGTGAACTTGGTACAAGCGGTAATGCAGACGGCTGGGCGATTCT